>JAHEIG010000056.1 GCA_024639515.1 Rhodobiaceae bacterium
CCACAGCGCGGCTGGTGATTAACACCACAGTCGGTATTCTCGGCCTATTCGACCCAGCGGCGAAATGGGGCTTTGAGAAGCACAAAGAAGACTTCGGCCAAACGCTGGGCAGTTATGGCGTCGGAGAAGGGGTTTATATTTACCTGCCAGTACTTGGGCCATCGCCGCCGCGCGACTTTATCGGCTTTGGCGTCGACAATGCCATCGATCCGGTCAATCACATTTATGATGACAACACATCGGCCGCTGTCGGGGTTTACATCCTGAAGGGGGTTGACGCGCGGGCCACCAATATGGCGATTATTGACGAGATTGAGCGAACTTCTGTAGACTACTACGCAAGTGTTCGAAGTCTCTACCGGCAGAACCGTAATAGCAATATTGCCAATGGTGAAACCGACTTAGATGACTTACCCGATATTGACGATTTGGACGAATAGGAAACAACAATGGATCTGATAGGCAACACCGCCCGCCTCGCCCTGCTTTTGCTGCCACTGGCGCTGTTGTCGGCCCCGGCTATGGCCGATGAGGCCGACCCGCAAGAACTGGCGCGGGCTGAGTTGTTTGTCACTGAAATGGCCGATAAAGCCATTGGCCTGCTGAGCATGGCCGAAACCAATGCCGAACGCGAAGACGGATTCCGCGATTTGCTCGCCGAGCGGGCAAATATGCGCCGCATCGCCCGCTTCACGCTGGGTCAATTCGTCCGCAAAGTATCGGATGAAGATTTCGAGACCTTCCATGCCCTGCTTGATCAAATGATTGTCAAAGTCTACGCCAATCGCTTGAAAGACTATTCAGAAGAGCGCGTCGAAGTCGGCAAAGCGCGTAGCAAAAAGCGCAACTTTATCGTCGCCAGTAAAATCGTTTTCGCCAATGGCCGCGACCCGATTGCCATTGACTGGTGGCTGGTGCGCGAAAAAGACGGCAGCTTCACGCTATTTGATGTTCAGGTATTGGGTGTGTGGATGGCGCAAGAGCAACGCGCCAGTTTCTCGTCTGTGTTGAAAAACAACAAAGGCGACATCAACGCCCTGCTCGAGCATTTGCGCAAGCAAATCGCTGACAACACGCCCAGCGCGTAAATTTCTGAGGCGGTTTCCTAGCGGCTGAACTGCTTATATTTAATCCGCTTCGGCACTTCGGCATCGGCACCGAGACGCCGCTTGCGGTCTTCTTCGTAATCATCGTAATTGCCTTCAAACCATTCGACATGGCTGTCGCCTTCAAAGGCCAGAATATGCGTGCAGATACGGTCGAGGAACCAGCGATCGTGAGAGATGATAACGGCGCAGCCTGCGAACTGGTCGAGGCCTTCTTCCAAGGCCCGCAAGGTTTCCACATCGAGGTCATTGGTTGGCTCATCGAGGAGCAACAAATTGGCGCCCGATTTCAGCATTTTGGCCAGATGCACACGGTTGCGCTCACCACCTGATAGCAAGCCGACTCTCTTTTGCTGGTCGCCGCCACGGAAATTAAACGCCCCGACATAGGCCCGCGAATTCATCTCGCGTTTGCCCAACTCGAGAATATCGAGACCGCCAGAGATTTCTTCCCACACGGTTTTGCTGTCATCGAGATTGTCGCGGCTTTGGTCGACATAGCCCATTTTGGCCGTCTCACCGACCCGTAAACTGCCTGAGTCAGGTGTTTCGCCACCGGTTAGCATTTTAAACAAAGTGGTTTTACCCGCACCATTGGGGCCAATCACCCCGACAATGCCACCCGGTGGCAGTTGGAAAGATAAATTCTCAATCAGCAATTTATCGCCAAAGCCTTTATTCAGGCCGTCCGCCTCCAGCACAATACCGCCAAGGCGCGGGCCGGATGGAATGGAGATTTGCGTGCGGCCAACATCTTCGTGGCCTTCGCTGGCCAGCATTTCTTCATAGGCGTTGATCCGCGCTTTGCTTTTGCTCTGACGGGCTTTCGGGGATTGTCGAATCCACTCCAATTCGCGGGCCAAAGTGCGCTGTTTGCTGTCGTCTTCGCGGGCTTCCTGCTCGAGGCGTTTTTGCTTCTGCTCCAGCCAGTTGGAATAATTACCCTCATAAGGCAGCCCTTGGCCGCGATCCAATTCGAGAATCCAGCCGGTAATCTGGTCGAGGAAATAGCGATCGTGTGTGACCAGCACAACGGTGCCGGCAAACGCCTCAAGGTGGTGCTGCAACCAAGCGACGGTTTCGGCGTCGAGATGGTTTGTCGGCTCATCGAGCAGCAGCATATCCGGTTCGGCCAGCAGCAATTTGCACAAAGCCACGCGGCGTTTTTCACCACCGGACAAATTATCGACTGCTGCGTCGGCTGGTGGGCAGCGCAGGGCATCCATGGCTTGCTCGATCTGGCTGTCGAGATTCCACAAATTTTGCGAGTCGATTTGATCCTGAAGCTCGGCCATTTCAGCGGCTGTTTCGTCGGAATAATTCATCGCCAATTCATTATAACGCTCAAGCAAGGCCTGCTTTTCAGCCACCCCTTCCATCACATTGCCGCGCACGTCTTTATCGGGGTTGAGCTGTGGTTCTTGTTCGAGATAACCGACTTTGACGCCTTCTGCCGCCCAGGCGTCGCCTTGATATTCTTTATCCAAGCCGGCCATGATTTTCAGCAAGGTTGATTTACCCGAGCCATTGACCCCAACAATACCGATTTTCGCGCCTGGCAAAAACGACAGTCGAATGTCTTTCAAAACCTGCTTGCCTCCGGCATAGGTTTTCGACAGGCGATCCATGACATAAACATATTGATAAGCGGCCATACTACTTCTCCGATTGGTACGCCCCATAGGGGGTAATTGCCCTGTTTTTGCATAGTTTCGTTAGCCAACGCAATGACCGGCTTGCCCTTACGGCTAAAAAAACAAAAAGGGCGGCACCCCCTCAGCTGCCGCCCTTCAAGCTCATCATAAGGTGAGCTTAGAAAATCATCATCGCTTCGCGAATAATCATCACTAGAAGCGCCGCCCAGCTCAGCAAAAACAAGCCGAGACGGATAGACACAAGGTTAAAGGTCGCTTGCACCAGCGAGTGAATGACCCGCAGAACAACAAATGTCCACGCCGCATTAACCGCCACAGCGTCGCCATGGCCCATAATCGCAATAGCCAAAGCGGTTGCGTAAAACAGCGTCGGTTGTTCAAATAAATGGTTATAGTTTTCACTAATGCGCGCCACTTCAGATGGCCATTTCACGTCTCTCGTATGGGCTGCGTCTTGAATATTCAACCCGCTCGAATTGGCCCAAGAAATTCGTGTCACGAACATCCAAATCATGACCACGCCGGTCCACAAGCCGAGCGCAATGACTGGCTGTAAAATTGCTGAAGCTTCCATTTTTTTCCTCCATATAAAATGAACCCCAACACAATGCATTATTTTGATAGGCTTAGACAAGAGCAAGTTGGGAGCGCCGCTAATGACTGAGATTACCGTTTACACCGCCAAGGCGATTTACACGATGGAGCCGAGCCATCCGCATGGCACCGCCATTGCAGTGCGCGACGGCGAAATTCTTGAAGTCGGCACGCTAGACAGCTTGCCCCCCTGGCTGGAGGCGCACCCGCATCGCATTGACACGCAATTTAGCGACAAAATCATCACCCCAGGGTTTATCGACCCGCATTTGCACCCATCTATGGCGGCCGTGATTTTGCCAATGCAATTCATCACTGCGCTGGAATGGGATTTGCCATGGGGAAAAGTGCCGGCCACCCAAACCCATGACGCCTATCTCGACCGCCTCGCCGCCCTCGCCAATACCGACGAAGAAACGCCCTTTTTCACATGGGGCTATCACCGCAACTGGCATGGCGACATCACCCGTCGGGGGTTAGACGAAGTATGCCCGACGCGGCCGGTTATTGTCTGGCACCGCTCGTTTCATGAGGTGATTATGAACAGCGCGGCGATTGAAAAATTCGAGCTTGAAAGCAATGCGATTGCCGGTCACCCGCAAATCAAACTCGATGAAGGCCTGTTTTATGAAAATGGCCTGCGCGTGGCGATTAACGCGCTCAATCCCTACATTCTTGCCCCTGAGACCTTCGCGCTGGGCATGCAGCGGGTCAAACAAGTGGCGCATTTTGGCGGCCATACACTGGTCGGCGATATGGGCATCGGGATTTTTAATTTCGACATGGAATGGCAGGCGGCAGGCGGTATTTTCGACACAGACGACACGCCGTTTCGCGTCCATTACACGCCGAATGTGCTGGCGCTGGCCGATGATGGTGACTTCCAGCGTGTGCTCGACTTTGTCGCCACATTGCCCGAGCGCAACAGCGACAAATTGTTTTTCAGCGACCACGCCAAATTATTCACTGATGGGGCGTTTTTCTCGCAGCTGATGATGGTCGGCCCGCCCGGATATATTGATGGCCATGATGGCGAATGGCTGATGGTGCCGGAAAACTTTGAAAAAGCGGCGCGGCTACTTTGGCACGCAGGCTATAAAATCCATGTCCATTGCACCGGTGATCTCGGCCTCGAACTGGCTCTCGACGTGCTCCAAAAACTGCAAGACGAGAAACCCCGCTTCAACCACCGTTTCACCATTGAGCATTTTGGCCTGTCAACGCCTGAGCAGGTCGAGCGGATGGCGCGCCTTGGCGCCATTGCCTCGGCCAATGTCTATTACCTGCATGAATTAAGCGCCGTCTATGGCCGCACTGCCATCGGGCCGGAGCGGGCCAAACATATGGCGCGTTTGGGCACATTGGCACGCCATAATGTGCGCTTTGCTTTGCACTCGGATTTCACCATGGCACCGGCCCTGCCGCTCTATTCGGCATGGGTGGCGGCGACCCGCGAAAACACCGAGGGCGAGATTGTCGGCGACAGCGAAATCATCAGCCTCGAGCACGCCTTGCGCGCCATCACCATTGATGCCGCCTATGTGCTGGGACTGGAGAATGAGGTCGGCACGTTGCGTGCCGGCAAGCGGGCTGACTTCACCATATTGAAAGCCGACCCGTTTGAGGTCGGCGCCCATGGGCTGAAAGATATCGGCATTTGGGGTACAGTGTTTGGTGGCACACCGCGCCCGATTGAGGCGTCATGAGCCTGCCATTGACCATATTGGGTGGTTATTTAGGGGCCGGTAAAACCACGCTGATCAATCGCCTGCTGGGCAATGCCAATGGCCGCCGCTTAACCATTTTGGTCAATGATTTTGGCGCCATTAATATCGACGCCGGATTGATTGCCGCGCATGACGGCGACACACTGACCCTGACCAATGGCTGCGCTTGCTGTCAGTTGCGCGATGATATGGTCGAGCAATTAAACCAGCTGGCGGGACAAAGCGATGCCCCAGACCAGATTATTGTTGAAGCCAGCGGCGCCGGAGAGCCAGCCCGCCTGGCCTATCTCGGCTATGGCATTGACGGCCTGCAGCTCGACGCAGTTTGGGTGGCGGCCGATGCCGCGACAATCGGCAATAAAGTGAAGGATAAATTTGTTGGCAAATTGGTCCGTCGACAGATTGAGCAGGCGGATTTTATTCTGCTGACCAAAACCGATCTGACGCCAGATGACGGCGCCCGCGCTTTGGCGCAGCTGCATAAGCTGACCCCTGCCCCGATTGCCGAGACGCGCAACAGCGATATTGAAAAGCTGATATTTGGCGTCACACCCAACCACGCGCCACGCCATGCCCCGCAGCCGCGTGTCTCCGAATTAGATATGATTGATGCCGATGCGCTATTTGATCAGATGAGCTTCACCAGCCCAACGGCTTTGCCGCTGCCTGAGCTAGAACAGCTTTTGCGCGATGTCGGCGGCCAGCTGGCCCGTGCCAAAGGCCACACGGGCACCCATCGCCTGCAACTGGTCGGCGACCGCTTTGGCCTGATGGCCGCCGAAAGCCGCTCGGCTGAATTGGTGTTTATCGCTGCCAAAGGGGCTTGCGATTTTGCCGCGCTCGAGCAGCGGCTCCGGCACATGGCTGGCCGTGATGGCGGGCCAATAGCGCAAGCCTAATAAAAGTAGAAATATTTTCCTGGAAAGCGGCGCACATGGCCGTGAAGCTGGGCTTCGGCAATGGCGCGGGTGACGCCAACATCCTCGACATTGATCGCGGTTTTGCACTGATTGCAGTGGAGATACACGCCGTCGCGTTGTGGGTTCACGCGGGCAATAAAATCAGATTTGCATTCTAAGCAGCAAGGCTGAGCGAAGAACACTTTGGACACCGGCATATCAATCAACACTTCCCAGCCAAGGCCATGGAACTGACGATCGCACCACAAAGTATCAAGACGGTCGGTAAACCGCGATGTCGGCAACATCCCCATTTTGGCAATCAGCCTTTGGGTTGCTTGATCTCTCCGGTGGCCAAGAAAATCTCGTCCCAGATCGAAAACCGGGATCATCGCCAGCAACAGAGAAAACCACAGGGTGAGTTTTATCGCCAGCGTCACCTGTGGGTCTATCGACGCCTCGCCCCATAGCAGGGCAATGATGCAGGTCGCCAGCAACGCCAATTGGGTTTTGATGCTCAGCCTCCAATCTTTCAGCACACCGAAAATCGTATTAGCGCAAGCATGTGATGTCCATTTTCGTCTCCGTCGGTTGACATCTCGACGCGCAAAGGGACGAGATGCGGATCACGCAACGCAACCGACATCTACACATTGAACATGAAAAGGGTGTGGTGGGCCCGGCAGGACTCGAACCTGCGACCAAACCGTTATGAGCGGTTCGCTCTAACCAACTGAGCTACAGGCCCCCCGAACTTAAACAATTAAGGGATAAGCACCTTTGGTTTATAGCCGTATGCGTCCGCTTCGTCCATCTGTGCATAAGCTATTATGATGACTAAATCGTTAATCTGGGCCAACCTAGCCGCCGCGCCGTTAATACCAATAATCTGCGATTTGTGCTCGGCAGGTATCGCATAAGTGGTGAAACGCGCACCTGTATTAATGTTCAACACATCAACTTGTTCATAGGGCAAAATACCGACCTCATCGAGCCAGTCTTCATCAATAGAGATGGAGCCTTCGTAATTAATATCGCACTGGGTGACGCTGGCGCGATGAATTTTCGCCTTCATCATTGTGAGCTGCATAAAACTAATCCTGTTACACGATGGGAGGTTTGAGAGGTTTAACTATCCAAGAAACTGCGCAATTTGCGCGACCGGCTCGGGTGTTTGAGCTTGCGCAAGGCTTTGGCTTCAATCTGGCGAATACGTTCGCGCGTCACGGAGAATTGCTGACCGACTTCTTCTAGCGTGTGGTCGGTGTTCATGCCGATGCCAAAGCGCATCCGCAGCACACGTTCTTCACGCGGTGTCAAAGAGGCCAGCACCCGCGTCGTGGTATCGCGCAAGTTAGATTGAATGGCCGCATCAATCGGCAAAATGGCGTTTTTGTCTTCAATGAAATCACCAAGCTGACTGTCTTCTTCATCACCAATCGGGGTTTCCAGACTAATCGGCTCTTTGGCGATTTTCAGTACTTTGCGGACTTTCTCCAATGGCATGGAGAGTTTTTCAGATAATTCTTCCGGCGTCGGCTCACGACCAAATTCATGCAACATTTGGCGAGACGTGCGGACCAATTTATTGATCGTTTCAATCATATGCACCGGAATACGAATGGTGCGCGCTTGGTCGGCAATTGAGCGGGTAATCGCCTGACGGATCCACCATGTCGCATAGGTAGAGAATTTATAACCACGGCGATACTCGAATTTATCAACCGCTTTCATCAGACCAATATTGCCCTCTTGAATTAGGTCAAGGAATTGCAGGCCACGATTGGTGTATTTCTTGGCAATCGAAATCACCAGCCGCAAATTGGCTTCGACCATTTCTTTCTTGGCGATACGCGCTTCGCGCTCGCCTTTTTGCACGGTGCGGACAATGCGGCGGAACTCGCCAATATCCAAGCCGGTTTCATTGGCCAGTGTTTGAATTTCGGCGCGCACTTCTTTGATGTCGTCGCGGTGTTCTTGAACGAATTCTTTCCAGCCCTTGCCGGTCAAGCGGCCAACCCGGCGCGCCCAATTGGCTTCATATTCATTGCCCTGATACTGCTTGAGGAAATCCTCGCGCTTCACGCCACAGGCATCGGCAGCGCGCCACAGGCGCAGTTCCAGACCAATCAGGCTTTTGTTAATTGTGTAGAGCTGGTCAACCAGCGCCTCAATACGATTATTGTTCAACGACAGTTCTTTCACTTCGTCGATAATCTCGCTGCTCAGTTTGTCGGCTCGGTTTTTTTGCGCGGTCGACAACTCTTTGCCTTGGCCTTGTAGTTCGACGCTTTGGTCTTGCAGGCGGCGCAGTTTTTTATAGGTCGAAGCAATAATGTCGAAACTGGCCAAGACATTTGGCTTCAGTTCCATTTCCTTGGCTGACAGCGACAGATTACTATCAGCATCATCTTCTTCATCTGGCTCGCCTTCGGCTTCGCCTGTCGGGGCGCCGGATTGCGGGGCCGGTGCGCCCTCGGCAGATAAATCGGTTTTCTTGGCGTCTGGGCCAGCATAGGTGACTTCGAGGTCAATAATGTCACGCAGCAGCACTTTGCCTTCGTTCAACTCATCGCGCCAAATGATAATCGCTTGGAAGGTCAGCGGGCTTTCGCACAGCCCAGCAATCATTGTTTCGCGGCCTGCCTCAATACGCTTGGCAATGGCAATCTCGCCTTCGCGTGACAACAGCTCAACAGAACCCATCTCGCGTAAATACATCCGCACCGGGTCATCAGTGCGATCACCCGGACCGGTGGTCTTGGCTGTTTTGGCAACCGCTGTCGAGGTTGAGGCTTCGGCGCCATCATCATTGGCTGGTTTATTGGCGGCATCGTCGTCGCCATCTTCGGCGCCATCGTTCTCAACCACGGTGATGCCCATTTCGGACAACATCGACATCACATCTTCAATTTGCTCAGAGGAAAATTCTTCTGGCGGCAAAACCGCGTTCAACGCGTCATAGGTGACAAAGCCAGCCTCTTTGGCTGTCTTAATCATCCGTTTGACGGCACGGTTATTCATATCGATAAGCGGGCTATCCGCTGTATCGCGCTCTACCGTTTTCTCAGAAGCTTTTTTAGTCGCCATTCGCGTCTCCGTGACCAGTGCACGTTTTTCGTGTTTAAGCGCTTTGCCCGTTATGCTCAAGCGCTGCTATTTCGTTTTGAATTGCCCGCATGCGGTCCAAGGCGTCTTGCGTGCCTTCCTCGGCCAATTCATTTCCCAATTCTTCCTGCACCCTAGCTTTTTCAGCCATGAGGGTCTGTAATTTATGGTGAATAACAGTGGTCTCTAACCACCCCGTCTTCACATCTTCCAGCGCGCTCTCCTTGCGCACAAAGGTTAAAAGGCGCACTTCCGGCATAGCACCGAGACGTTCCACCAATTTAGACTTATCGAGGCTAATCAAATGCCCTGTCAACGCGCTATTGTCAAGCCCTGAGGCATCTTCGCCTTGATCGATATCAAGGCGGTCGAAGTAATCAATTATACTAAATCTTAGCCGGTCTAGCTCGGGTGACGACAAGTCGATATTTTCGAAAGCATCTCGCTGGGTTAAAAGCAACTGCGGATGGTGCAAAACCGCCAGAACAATCAGCGCCTCACGGCGCGGAAAGTCATTGTCACCGCGCCCTAAATCAGACCGCCGCACCTCGGATGAGGCATGCACTGAGCGGCGCGCCCCCCAAGCCGATTTCTGGCCACGGGCAAAGGTGCTGCGGCCACCGCCACCGCGCGACCCACGTTGGTCGCTTTGGGTGCCAAGCAGCGCATCCAGTCGAGACTTGATTTCATGGCCATAAAGAGCCCGCACATCGCCATCGCTAATCAGTGCCACGGCTTTGCGTAAGCGTTGTTTCAAAGCGGCGGCGCGTTCGGGTGTATCCCACGGGGCTTGCTCAATTTCGCGCTCCCACATCAGGTCAATCAGACTGCGGGCGCGGCCAATAATGTCTTTCATCGCCTCGACCCCGCCATCGCGCACCACATCATCGGGGTCTTTACCGGCTGGCAGAATGGCAAATTGCACCGAAAAGCCCGGCTTCAACTGCGGCAAAATCCGGTCAATGGCGCGATAGGCGGCGCGCAAACCGGCTTCGTCGCCGTCGAGACACATCACTGGCTCCGGTGCCATGCGCCATAGCAAGCGAATCTGATCTTCGGTAATTGCCGTGCCCAAGGGCGCCACCGCATGGTCAAGACCGGCGCGGGCCAGCCCAACGACATCCATATAGCCCTCGACCACCAACACGCTATTGGCGTCATAAGCTGGTTGGCGGGCGCGGGCGAAATTAAACAGCACGGCGCCTTTATGGAACAAAGGCGTCTCAGGCGAATTGAGATATTTGGCTTTAGCGTCGGCACTCATCGCCCGCCCACCAAAAGCAATGACCCGACCGCGCGCATCATGGATCGGGAAAATAATCCGCTCGCGGAAACGGTCATAGGGGGCGCGTCCGGCGTCATCTGGTTGAATGGCCATACCGGCTTCGACAATCTGCGCCGGTTTCATATTGCGGGCCGTCAGATGTTCTATCAAGGCGGTGCGCCCGGCTGGCGCATAGCCAATACCGAATTTTTCAATCAGCTCCGGCGTCACCCCGCGTTGTTCGAGATATTGCCGCGCCGTTTGTGCGCCGGGTTGTTTCAGCTGCGCTTGAAACCACAAAGCCGAGGCTTCGGTAACATCAATCAGCGTCGCCGCGGCGGCGGCGCGCTGGGCCGCTTTCGGGTCTTGCTCGGGCATTTGCAAACCAGCCTGACGGGCCAATTGCTCAACCGCTTCGGGAAAACTAAGCCCTTCGGTTTCCATGATGAAGTCAAACACCGAGCCGTGCTTGCCGGTCGAGAAGCAGTGATAAAACTGCTTGTCATCATTGACCGTGAAAGACGGGGTGCGCTCGCTCTTGAACGGGCTGAGGCCGACATATTCGCGGCCACGGCGTTGCAACTTCACCCGCCGCCCGACGACATCGGACACCGCGATACGGTTTTTTATTTCATCGAGGAAGTTTTGAGGAAACGCCATCCGACTATTTTACGCGAAACAGCTTGAACAACCAGTCCGAAGACACGGTTTTGAGGAAAT
>JAHEIG010000005.1 GCA_024639515.1 Rhodobiaceae bacterium
TTATCGCGGCATCCACAACCAGCAATCGAGTTGCAAGATAACCGTCGCTGCACCGTCTTCGCCCTCACCTTGTGTGGCGCCGAGTTTTTGCCGGTCGTCGGGCAACGCGGCGTTTTTCTGCATGACATGGCGCACCCGCAGTGCCCCAATATCTACCCGGCCATCCATTTCAGCTTTGTCGATAATCTCGCTCCAGCCGTAAATCGTGTCGCCAGCAAAGGCCGGTGCCGCATGGGTGCCGCCATTCAGCGCCGCCACGCCAATGGCGTTTTCTAGCCCGTTAAAGCTCATGGCGCGGGCATGCGACATAATATGCCCGCCATAAATCAGGCGTTTGCCGAATGGCGTTTGGCTTTGCGCCAGCGCATCGAAATGCACTTGCGCGGTATTTTGGTAAAGCCGTGTCGCCATCATATGCTCGGCTTCTTCCAGCGTTGTGCCGCCACTGGCCTGCGGGCAATGGCTGATTTTATCGCCAATGTGATAATCATCGAACACGCGCGTGCTGCCGCTGGCCTGACAATCCCAATTGGAAAAATCACCATGCGGCGGCGATAATTGATGGCTGGCCACGGCGTCGGCCAAATCTGGCATATGCGGCTCTGGATCGGGGCTGTTTTCATCGCGCTTGCGCACCATCACCCAGCGGACGTAATCCAGCACGGTTTCGCCGCGCTGGTTTTCGCCGCAACTGCGCACCATCACAATGCCACTTTTGCCATTGCGATTGGCCCGCAAGCCGATGACGGTGGAGCGCGCGCTCAACGTATCGCCAGCATAGACCGGCTGGTGAAATACCCCTTCGGCATAGCCCAAATTGGCTATCGCGTGGCGCGAAATATCCGGCACGGTTTTGCCAAACACAATATGGAAGACCAACCAATCATCTAATGGGCGGTCGGCCAGCCCATGCGCCACGGCCAGCGGCTGGCTACTATTCAGCACATGACGGCCGCCATAAAGCGCTTGATAGAGCGCCACATCGCCGTCGGTTAAGCTGCGCGGTGTCGGGTGACGAATCTCCTCGCCGAGCGCAAAGTCCTCAAAAAACCGACCGTCAGACACGCTTTGCTCCCCCTATGACGCTTTTTGGCGGGCGGCAATCGCGGCGCCAATCGCCAATGTGCGCTCGGCAATGTCGCGATGCAAAAGCTCGGTCATTTTGCCATTTACTTTCAGCACACCCTGCCCGGCATTGGCCGGGTCGGCAAAGGCCGCCACCACGTCACGGGCTTGCGCCAAATCTTCTTCAGAGGGGCCAAAAATCTCATTGCATGGGTTCAACTGGCTGGGGTGAATCAGCGTCTTGCCATCAAACCCCATATCGGCGCCTTGCTGACATTCGGCCCGCAAGCCGGTTTCGCTGGCGATGTCGTTAAACACCCCGTCGAGGGCCACCAGCCCATATTGCCGCGCCGCCATCAACGCCATGGACAGCGCGCTCATCAGCGGGGCGCGATCAGCCACCAAGCGGGCCTGTAATTCTTTCGCCAAATCATTAGTGCCGAGCACAAAACAAGTCAGCGGCGTATCCAGAGCGCGCGCCGCCAAGCCTTGCAGATTGAAAATTGCTTCCGGCGTTTCAATCATGATCCATAAATCAACACCGTCTGGCAGGGCCGCGCTGAGCACGCTAATCTCGTCTGGCGTTGAAACTTTTGGCGCCAGCACCGCATCTGGGCGGGCCGCTTCTGGCAGGGCGGCAATCGCTGCCATATCGGCTTGCCCCCAAGGCGAGGACAGCGCGTTAATCCGCACCACCAGCTCGCGCGGGCTATAGCCGCCTTCTTGCAAGGCGGCGCAAATCTGGCCCCGTGCCTCGGCTTTCATATCCGGCGACACTGCATCTTCGAGATCAAGCAGCAAGCAGTCCGCGTCGAGCGTGCGGGCTTTTTCCAACGCCCGCGCATTGGCGCCCGGCATATACAGCGCGCTTCGGCGTGGCCGAATAGCAACAGATGCGCTTTTCTCACCAGTAATTTTTGCCTGCATTTTCGCGACTCCCTGTAAACTCAATCTATAGAATTCGGGGTAGAGAGCAAGATGGTTCGTAAAAGCAGCATTTTGGTAATTTCAAGTCATGTGGTCAGCGGGCAAGTCGGCATTAAAGCCATGCTGCCCGCCTTTCGCGCCCTGAAATATGAAGCCATCACCCTACAAACCACCATGCTGGCCGCGCACCCTGCGGCGTTTCCTGAAATGGGCCCGCCAGCCGGTGCGCCAGTGCCGGCCGAGCAAATGGTCGATATGGCGGCATGGCTGCAAAGCGCCGGCGCGTTTGATCATGTCGCGGCGGTGGTCAGCGGCTATCTGCCGACCCCTGCCCATGTCGATGCGGTGGCCAAAATTGTCAATGATTTGCGCAGCCTCAATCGCGATCTGGTGTATTGCTGTGACCCGATTTGCGGCGACAATGACCACCTCTATTTGCTCGACGAGGTCGCCGCCGCGTTGCGCGATAAATTATTGCCGCTGGCCAGCGTCGCCACGCCCAATCGCTTCGAGCTGGAATATCTCACTGGCGGCCAGCCGATCACCGACACCCAACAACTGGTGCGCGCGGCGCGGACGCTGAATGTCAAACATGTCGCCGTCACCTCCGCCCCGGCCCCCGAGGGGCGCATCGCCGCCGTTTCGGTCGGGCGCGAAGTGTTGCGCTGCGAGTCGGCCAAAGCGCCATCTGCCCCGCATGGCATGGGCGATTTGTTCTCGGCGTTATATCTTGCGCTTAAATTGGATGACGACCCGAAAGCATTGGGCATTGCCACCGGCACATTGGCGGCGATTGCCGGTGCCAATATGGAAACCCGCACCTTGCCGCATGGCCCGCTGGCCTTGTCAGCGCCATTGATTCAAGAAACCCTCGTGGTGCCAGAAGCGGTATAGGCGGCTTTAGGCGACGCGGCTTTTGGTCAGTTGTTTTTCGATTAACAATTCAGCGATTTGAACGGCGTTCAACGCCGCGCCTTTCCGCAGATTGTCAGAAACCACCCACATATTCAGCCCGTGCTCAAGCGAGGCGTCTTCGCGGATACGCGACACAAACGTCTCATACTCGCCGACACATTCAATCGGTGACACATAGCCGCCATCTTCGCGGCGATCGACCACCAACACGCCCGGTGCTTTTTCCAGCGCGGCGCGCGCCTCAGCCACACTGACCGGTTTGGCGAACTCAATATTCACCGCTTCCGAATGGCCAACAAATACCGGCACGCGCACGCAGGTGACGCTGACCGCGATATTCGGGTCGAGCATTTTATGCGTCTCGTCGATCATTTTCTGTTCTTCCGTGGTGGTGCCATCTTTGTTGAAGTCACCAATATGCGGAATCACATTGAAGGCAATCTGCTTGGTAAAGTTCTCGCGCTTCAGCTCATCATTGACGAAGACGGCGCGGGTCTGGGTAAATAATTCATCCATGGCGTCATTACCGGCACCCGATACCGACTGATAGGTCGAGCAGGTGACGCGGCGAATGACGCCAATATCGTGCAGCGGCTTCAGAGCCACCACCAATTGCGCGGTTGAGCAGTTCGGGTTGGCGATGATGTTGCGCTTGCTGTAATCGGCAATATCGCCCGGATTAACTTCCGGCACGATCAGCGGCACATCATCTTCCATGCGATAGAGCGATGAATTATCAATCACCACACAACCGGCTTTTGCCGCCTTTGGCGCATAGGTCGTGGTGGCGGCAGAGCCGCAGGCAAACAAAGCAATATCGGCTTGCGCGAAATCGTAAAGCTCAAGCGCCTGCACTTTCAGCGTTTTGTTGCCAAAGCTCACTTCGCGGCCTTGACTGCGGCGCGAGGCCAGCACATCAACCCGCGAGACGGGGAATTTGCGTTCGTCGAGAATGTTCAGCAATTCGCGCCCGACATTACCGGTCGCACCAACTACAGCCACTACATAAGACATACTAGGCTCCTTCGTTCAACGCAGCCAAAATCGCATCGCCCATGCCGGTGGTGCCGGTTTGGGTCATGCCATCTTGCATAATATCGGCGGTGCGAATGCCTTTATCGAGCACGCTGGTGACAGCGTTTTCCAAAAGGTCGGCATCGTCGCCGCGATCAAATGTGTAACGCAACGCCATGGCAAACGACATGATTGAGGCAATCGGATTGGCCAAGCCTTGGCCTGCAATATCAGGGGCTGAGCCGTGTACCGGTTCGTAAAGCGCCTTGGCGCGGCCTGTTTCGGCATCGGGTGCGCCCAAAGAGGCAGACGGCAACATGCCCAAAGAGCCGGTCAACATGGCGGCAATATCAGACAAAATATCGCCGAACAGATTGTCGGTGACCAACACATCATATTGTTTCGGGTTGCGGACCAATTGCATGGCGCAGTTATCGGCCAGCACATGCTCGAGTTCCAACTCTGGGAATTCCGTAGAGATGATGCGAGTGACATCTTCATTCCACAACAGGCCAGATTCCATCACATTGCGTTTTTCAGACGACGCCAAACGCTTGCCGCGTTTCATCGCCAAATCACCGGCAACGCGGGCAATCCGTTCAATTTCATAGGTCTCATAGACTTGCGTGTTAACGCCGCGACGCTGGCCATTGCCAAGGTCTTCAATGCCGCGTGGCTCACCAAAATAAACCCCGCCGGTCAATTCGCGGACAATCATAATGTCGAGGCCTTCAACCAGCTCGCATTTCAGCGACGAGGCATCGGCCAAGGCTGGAAAGCAAATCGCCGGACGCAGATTGGCGAACAACTCAAGGTCGGCGCGCAAGCGCAACAAGCCGGCTTCCGGGCGCGCTTCATACGCAACATTGTCCCATTTCGGGCCGCCAACGGCGCCGAGCAGCACAGCATCTGCGGCCATGGCTTTTTCCATGGCGGCGTCAGAGATCGCCGCGCCATGCGCGTCATAGGCGCAGCCACCGACGAGGTCTTCGTCAATATTCGTTTCAAAACCGCGATTCGTGCCAAACCAGTCAATCACGCGTCTGACTTCGCCCATCACTTCAGGACCGATACCATCACCGGGAAGAATTAAAATATTTTCCATTATACTATGCTTTCAAATGCGGGTTTAGCGCCATGGCTGGTCTTGCAGACCGGCCTCATAACTGTCGATTGACGGCGCCTTCTTCAAGGTCAGCCCAATATCATCCAAACCTTCGAGCAGGCATTGCTTGCGGAAGGCATCAACCTCAAAGCTAATCTCGCTACCATCTGGGCCGGTGATTTTCTGGTTCGGCAAATCAATGGCGATGACGGCATTGGCGCCACGTTTGGCGTCATCCATCAAACGGTCGACATCTTCTTGCGGCAGAACAATCGGCAAAATGCCGTTTTTGAAGCAGTTATTATAAAAAATATCGGCAAAGCTCGGGGCGATGATGCAGCGGATACCAAAATCCAGCAGCGCCCATGGCGCGTGCTCGCGGCTCGACCCGCAGCCAAAATTATCACCAGCGACGAGAATTTCGGCACTGCGATAGGCGTCTTGGTTGAGCACGAACTCGGCAATCTCCTCGCCTTCCGGCGTGAAGCGCATTTCGTCGAACAGGTTTTGACCCAGCCCTGAGCGCTTAATGGTTTTCAGAAACTGTTTCGGGATAATCATATCAGTATCGACATTGATCATGTCCAATGGTGCGGCGATGCCGGAAAGTGTTTCAAATTTTTCCATTACGAAGCCTCCCCTTCAAATTCACGAATGTCGACAAAATGGCCACGAATAGCAGCGGCGGCAGCCATTGCGGGTGACACCAGATGTGTCCGGCCATCACGGCCTTGGCGGCCTTCAAAGTTACGGTTTGAGGTCGAGGCGCAACGCTCGCCCGGGGCCAATTTATCGGCATTCATCGCCAGACACATTGAGCAGCCCGGCTCGCGCCAGTCAAAGCCAGCCTCGATAAAGACTTTATCCAAGCCCTCTTCTTCGGCCTGCTGTTTCACCAGACCAGAGCCCGGCACAATCATTGCCGAAACGCTGTCGGCGACTTTATGGCCTTTAGCGACTTTGGCGGCGGCGCGTAAATCTTCGATACGGCTATTGGTGCAAGAGCCGATAAACACGCGGTCAATCTGCACTTGCTGCATTGGTGTGCCAGCTTCCAGCCCCATATAATCAAGCGCCCGTTGGGTGGCGCGGCGGCGACCCTCATCGCTAATCTCGCTCGGGTCAGGCACTTGGCCGGTAATCGACACGACATCTTGCGGGCTGGTGCCCCAAGTGACCAGCGGCGGCAAATTGGCCGCATCAATGGTGATCTCTTTATCAAACACCGCGTCATCATCAGATTTCAGCGTCTGCCAATAGGCGACGGCTTTGTCCCAATCAGCGCCTTGCGGGGCCATGGCGCGGCCTTTCAGATAGGCGAAAGTTTTTTCGTCCGGTGCCACCAGGCCGGCGCGGGCGCCAGCCTCAATAGACATATTGCACAAGGTCATGCGGCCTTCGACCGAAAGCGCTTCAATCGCCGGGCCTGCATATTCGAGCACGCAGCCCGTGCCGCCAGCGGTGCCAATCTCGCCGATAATCGCCAGCGCGATATCTTTGGCGGTGACATAATCGGGCGCATCGCCAACCACATTAATGCGGAAGTTTTTAGCTTTGCTTTGAATCAGCGTTTGCGTGGCCAGCACATGCTCAACTTCTGAGGTGCCGATGCCATGCGCCAGTGCGCCAAACGCGCCATGGGTTGAGGTGTGGCTGTCGCCGCACACAATCGTCAGGCCCGGCAGGGTGAAGCCTTGTTCAGGGCCAGCCACATGCACGATGCCTTGGCGGATATCGTCCATTTGCAAATACTCAATGCCAACTTCTTGGCAATTGGCTTCCAAGGTCTGGATTTGGATACGGCTGTCATCATCGGCAATCGCCGCTACGCCGCCAGCTCGGTCAGAGGTCGGGATATTGTGGTCGGCCACGGCCAATGTTTTATGCGGCGCGCGCGGCGCGCGACCTGCTGTGCGCAAACCTTCAAAAGCCTGCGGGCTGGTGACTTCATGCACAAGATGGCGGTCGACGTAAAGCAGGCAGTTGCCGTCTTCTTGCACGTCGACCAGATGTGCTTCCCAGATTTTGTCGTAGAGTGTTGTCCCTGTCATCGTTTTGCCTTTTCATCCCGAGGGGCTGCCCCGGGTTTGGGGTGGGGCCGCTTGGGAGAAATCTTTAGGCGTCTGCGTTGACGCTGGGATCCTCCTGAGCCGCCGGAGCGGTTTTTGTGTCAGCTTTGGTTGATTTGACGCGACGCTCGGTAATGCGGGCCGCTTTACCCGTCAGACCGCGCAGATAGTAAAGCTTGGCGCGACGCACGCGGCCACGACGGACAACTTCAATGCTGTCAACCAGCGTGCTGTAAATTGGGAACACGCGTTCCACGCCTTCACCGTAAGAAATCTTACGCACGGTGAAGTTTTCGTTCAGGCCACCGCCAGAACGGGCAATGCAAACGCCTTCAAAAGCCTGCACGCGCTCGCGCGAGCCTTCAATCACTTTCACGTTTACCTTAACCGTATCGCCAGGCTGAAAGTCAGGCACAACCTTATTGGCCGCCAATTGTTGAATTTGCTCGCGTTCAATCTCATCGATCAGGTTCATAACAGCACCTACTAGAAAAAAAGGTGGGCCTCGCCGCACCGGATGGGGGGAATTACCATGTTAAATCAGCCCTGTCACCCCTTTCTTGGCTTTTATTGGGGTTTTATCAGGATTTTTTTCTAGTTTTTGTCGCGCCGACGCTTGGCCCACAAGTCTGGCCGCCGTTTTTGGGTGATTTCAGCGGCTTTTTCGCGCCGCCACGCGGCGATTTTGCCATGGTCGCCAGATAGCAAAACCTCAGGAATATCTCGTCCTTGCCAGCTTGCTGGCTTGGTATAGTGCGGATATTCCAGCAAATCATCGGCAAAACTTTCTTCTTCGCCCGACATATCACTGCCCATCACACCCGGTAGCAGGCGGATAATCGCGTCACTCATCACCAAAGCGGCCGGTTCACCTCCCGACAAGATATAGTCACCAAGCGACACCTCGCGGCAATCAAACGCTTCAATGACCCGCTCATCAATGCCCTCAAACCGGTTGCAGAAGAATATCGCCCCTGGGCCTTGGGCTAGATTGCTGGCCATGTCTTGGGTGAACACCTCGCCGCGTGGGCTCGGCATAATCAGCGGCAAGTCTGGGTTTTGCGCCTTCACCTGCTCAATGGCGGCGGCGGCAATATCGGCCCGCAGCACCATACCGGCACCGCCACCGGCTGGCGTGTCATCGACATTTTTGTGTTTGCCCTCGCCGTGGTCGCGCAGATTATGCGGAGTGCACTGCCAAATGCCAGACTGATGGGCGCGACCGGCAAGACTTTCGCCCAGCGAGCCGGGGAACATCTCGGGAAACAGCGTGATGTAATGTGCTTGCCAGCTCATTGCCCGTCATCCTCATTGCCCGCATTTTCATTGCGCGCCTCTTCATTACGCTCAGCCTGTTGTCCTGCGGCGCGGCCTTTTTTGCGATTGGCGCGGGCGCGTTGGCGGCGATTGGGTTTGGCTTGGCCAGAGCTTTGTTGCTCAATCGGCCTTGCCTCGACTTCTGTTGGCATCACAACAGTTAATCGTCGCGCTGCCAAGTCGATTTCCGGCACGCTGGCCTGGGTGAAGGCGATTAACGTGCCGGCAATATCCAGCATGTCGCCGGCGCCGAAATTATGCACCGCATCGACCTGCCCCATCGCCTCGCCGTCTGGCGTATAGGCGGTCAGGCCGATTAAATCTGCGTGGTAAAAATCTTCATCATCCGACAGCTCTGGCAAGGCGTCACGGGTGACGCACAGCACCACCCCTTTCAGAGCTTCGGCTTGGTCGCGGTGATGGATGTTTTTGAAGCTGACCCGTAGGCCGGTTTTATCGGGTGCGAGGCCAGCGACCTCAAAACTTTGCGACCCGTCTTCGCTGATCAGCGTGCCATAGGCCGACAGGTCTTCGGGGTTTTCTGTGAAGGTTTTGACTTTGACCGCGCCGCGCACGCCGTGCGCCCCAGTGATAACACCGAGGCGCACGAGCGATACTTCAGTTGCGGGCGTGTCGCCTGTCAAATTAGCCTTCCTTAACTTCCTCAGCAGATTCCTCAGCAGGAGCTTCTTCGGCAGCAGCTTCTTCAGCTGGGGCTTCCTCAGCAGCAGCCTCTTCAGCGGGCGCTTCTTCAGCGGCAGCTTCTTCGGCTGGAGCCTCTTCGGCTGGGGCTTCTGGGGCAGCAGCTTCTTCAGCGGCGGCCTCTGCGGCAGCGGCTTCAGCGGCGGCTGCTTCTTGTTTCGCGTCTTCGGCGGCTTGCGCGGCGGCGGCGGCAGCCTCTTCAGCTTCGGCTAGGCGTTCCATGGCTTTTTGGCCTGGCTTGCCTTTTTGTGGATTGTTGCGGGCTTCGCGTTTCCACAGGCCAGCATCGTCGAGGAAACGAGCGATACGGTCAGACGGCTTGGCGCCTTGGTCGAGCCAATGTTTGGCGCGTTCCAGATTAAAGGTGAGGCGTGATGCGTCATCTTTCGGCAGAAGCGGGTTATAAGTGCCGAGTTTTTCAATAAAACGACCATCGCGTGGCATACGGCTATCAGCCACCACAATACGATAAAATGGGCGTTTTTTAGAGCCCCCGCGAGACATACGGATTTTAAGTGCCATTGGAAAAGTCCTTTCAAATAATAGCGTCTATTTCTTTTTTGGGGGAATCCCCAAGCCTTTCAAAAAGTCGGGCGTGTCTTGCCCGCTTTGTAATTTGTTCATGTCTGGTAATTGGTTCATATCCGGCGTGCCACCCATGCTTGCCGGGCCGCCCATGCCGCCCATGCCGCCCATGCCTGCCGGGCCACCGGCACCACCAAGCCCCATCATGCCAGCCAGACCTTTCATGCCGCCCTTGCCGAGCTTTTTCATCATGTCAGCCATTTGCCGGTGCATTTTGATGAGCTTGTTAATCTCTTGCACCGAGGTGCCAGAACCCGCCGCGATGCGCTTTTTGCGGCTCGCATTGAGCAGTTTCGGATTGTCTTTTTCGGCCTGCGTCATTGACGACACAATCGCCGCTTGTTGCAACAAAGCGCGGTCATCCATCGCCATGGCCGAGGCTTGTTTTTTCATCTTGCCCATGCCCGGCAACATGCCAAGCACGCCAGACATACCGCCCATGCGCTGCATTTGTTTCAATTGTTCGGCCAGATCTTCCAGCGTGAACTGGCCTTTTTTCATCCGCGCGGCGATTTTTTCGGCTTTTTCCGCATCGATGGTTTCGGCGGCTTTTTCCACCAGCCCGACCACATCGCCCATGCCGAGAATACGGTTGGCAAGGCGCGCCGGATCGAAAACTTCCAACTTGTCGACAGCTTCACCGACGCCGAGGAATTTAATCGGCACACCGGTGACGTGGCGGATAGACAGTGCCGCACCGCCGCGCCCATCGCCATCGGCGCGGGTCAACAGGATGCCAGATAAGCTCACGCGGGCGGCAAATTGCGCCGCGATATTGACCGCTTCTTGACCGGTTAAACTATCGGCGACCAGCAAAATCTCATGCGGTTCAGCGGCTTTTTCAATCGCCGCCATTTCCGCCATCAGTGCTTCATCGGCATTTGTCCGGCCTGCTGTATCCAGCATCACCGCATCATAGCCGCCGAGTTTGGCGGCTTGGCGCGCCCGTTTGGCGATTTCAACCGGCGATTGGCCATCGATAATCGGCAGCGTGTCGACGCCAATTTGCTCGCCCAGCACAGCTAGCTGTTGCATAGCGGCGGGGCGCTGGGTATCCAGCGAGGCCATCAGCACTTTGCGTTTGTCTCTGTCTGAGAGCCATTTGGCCAGCTTACCGGTCGAGGTGGTTTTACCCGAGCCTTGCAGGCCGACCATCATAATCGCCACAGGCGGCACCGCATTGAAGGCCAGCGGGGCTGGCTCGCCGAGCATATCGACCAAAGCGTCATTGACGATTTTGACAACCTGCTGGCCCGGGGTAACTGACTTCAGAACTTCCGAGCCGACGGCACGCGGACGCACAATATCGAGAAACGCGCGCACCACAGGCAGCGCGACGTCTGCTTCCAGCAGCGCGGTTCTAATCTCGCCGAGCGCCGCGTCGACGTCTTTTTCAGACAGCGCACCACGGCCGCGTAAGCGGTCAAAGATAGAGCCTAGATTTTCCGACAGCGTATCAAACATGCGTGCCTTATATGCCTCAACCAGAATTGCACCCGCGGGCAAACATTGCTGACGGGTGGCGATTTCGCTCCATTGAGCTGAAACCAGTTTATTTCTCGCTTCATTTTCAGAAGTGGCGGCAAAATAGGCAGAATGGGCGTCAAAGTCAAGAAGGCTAGCGCCGCAACGGGATAAGCCCTATATAAACAAAATGACACACGCCACCACCATCGCTTTCAGCAAAATGAACGGGCTGGGCAATGATTTCGTCATTCTCGACGCGCGCCAGCAGAAACTCTCGCTGACGCCCGAGCATGTGCGGGCATTGGCGGCGCGCGACAACCCGACAACACATGGCTGTGACCAGCTTTTGGTGGTGCAGGCGCCGCGCGAGGGCGGCGATATTTTTATGCAGATTTTCAATCAGGACGGCAGCGAAGTCGAAGCCTGCGGCAATGGCACCCGCGCCGTCGCCGCCTATCTGCAAGCCAAGCACGGCCTCAGCGATGTGCAAATCGACACGCTGGGCGGGCTGTTGCACTGCCACACGCCAGCCTCAAGCACAGACGCCTTCGTGCCAAGCGTCGCCATGCCACTGCCGGTTTTCGGCTGGCAAGACATCCCGCTATCGGCACAGCTGGCAGAGACCAGCGCCGTCGATCTGCATGAAGACCTGCCACCCGCCTTTATGGTCAATGTCGGCAACCCACATGCGGTGATATTTGTCGAAGGTGGGCGCGCGGCCACGGCGCAAGTGGCGCGTGATTTCGGCGCCCATCTGGAAACCTTGAGCCTGTTTAGCGACTGCGCCAATATTAATATTGCCAGCCTCATCGACCCGCAGACCATACGTCTCGACACATGGGAGCGCGGCGTCGGCCTCACCCAAGCCTGCGGCACCGGCGCCTGCGCCACGGTCGTCGCGGCCATTGAAAAAGGCTTGAGCGACGCCGATACCATCTCTGTGCGCCCGCCAGCCAATCAAGATGATAATCACCGCGACGTCATCACCATCAGCTATCAATCGGGCCGCCAGCTGACCATGTCAGGGCCGGCGGTTTTCGAGTTTGACGCGACCACCGCGCTTGAGGCGCAAGATGGATAAATCGGGCGGCGTCAAAGTTGAGAGTTTTGGCTGTCGCCTAAACGCGCTGGAAGGCGACGTTGTGGCGCGCGCCGCCCAACAAGCCGGGCTGAATAACGCCACTATTATTAATGGCTGTGCGGTGACCAGCGAAGCCATGCGGCAAGCCGGACAAGCCGCCCGCAAAGCCAAACGCGCCGACCCTGACGCCAAAATCATCGTCACCGGTTGTGCCGCGCAAACCGATGCGGCACGCTTCAGCGCCATGCCAGAAGTTGATCTGGTGCTCGGCAATGAAGAAAAATTATCGCCGGCCGCTTATGGCGCCCAGAGCGACCAAGTCAGCGATATTATGACCCTGCAACGCGCCACGCCGCTGCTCGACACCAGCCAAACCGCGCGGGCCCGCGCCTTTGTGCAAGTGCAAACCGGCTGCGACCATCGCTGCACTTTTTGCATTATTCCTTTTGGACGCGGCAATTCGCGCTCGGTGCCGATTGACCAGGTGGTCAGCCGCTGCCGCCGCCTTGTCGCCGATGGCCATAAAGAGATTGTCCTGACCGGTGTCGATGTCACCAGCTATGGGCCGGATATTGGCGAGGCCGGTCTTGGCGCTTTGGTCAAAGCGATATTGGACGGCGTGCCGGATTTGCCGCGCTTGCGGCTGTCGTCGATTGACGCGGTGGAAATCGACCAAGGCCTGCTTGATATGGTCATCCACGAGCCGCGCCTGATGCCGCATCTGCACCTGTCGCTGCAAGCCGGTGACGATATGATTTTAAAACGTATGAAACGGCGCCATTCGCGCCAGCAAGCGATTGATTTTTGCAACAAGCTGAAAAGCCAGCGCCCTGACATTGCTTTCGGGGCCGACATTATCGCCGGTTTCCCGACCGAGACCGAAGCGATGTTCGCCCAGAGCGAAAAACTGGTCGCCGAATGTGACCTCGTCTGGTTGCATGTCTTTCCCTATTCGCAACGCCCCGGCACACCGGCCGAGCGGATGCCGCAAGTGCCGCGCGATGAAATCAAAGCGCGCGCCGCCCGCCTGCGCGCCGCCGGTGAGCGCCAGCGGATAAACTGGCTCGAAGCGCAAATCGGCCAAACCATGAGCGTGTTGATTGAGCAAGCCGGTATCGGCCGCAGCGAAAATTTCGCCCGCATTGCCTGTGACGAAAATTTGCCGATTGGTGAAATTGCCAGCGTCACCATTATCGGCCATAACCAAGATATGCTTCAGGCAGAAAGGTAAGCGCTTCATGAGTGGTTTTTTCTCACGCCTCAAATCTGGTTTGACGCGCTCAAGCAAAGCACTGGGCGACGGCATTAGCGCTGCCTTTGGCGGCGGCAAATTATCTGCCGAGCAATTGGGCGAGCTTGAGGATGTGTTGATCACCGCAGATTTGGGGGTCGCCGCCGCCGGCGAGATTTGCGCCGCCTTGCGCGAAAACCGCGAGCTGAAAAACCTCGATAGCGACGACCTGCGCCGCGCCTTGGCCGATGAAATCGCCCGACTGCTGGCGCCCGTGCAACAACCGCTTGAGCTGCCGCAAACCAAGCCAGTGGTGATTTTAATGGCCGGTGTTAACGGGGCCGGCAAAACCACCACCATTGGTAAATTAGCCAGCCGCTTCATGGCCGATGACAAGACGGTGATGCTGGCGGCATGCGACACGTTTCGCGCGGCGGCCAGCGAGCAATTGCAAGTCTGGGGCGAGCGCGCCAATGTGCCCGTGGTCACCGGCGCGGCCGGTGCTGATGCCGCCGGTCTCGCCTTCCAAGCCCTGCAACGCGCGCAGGCCGAAAATATTGATATTTTGATGATTGATACAGCCGGACGGTTGCAATCGAATGAGAACCTAATGGCCGAGCTGGAGAAAATCACACGCGTGGTCGCCAAGCTCGACGACACAGCCCCGCATGCCAGCCTGTTGGTGCTCGATGCCACAACCGGCCAAAACGCCGTGCAACAGGCGGAGGCGTTTTTGCAGACGGCGAAAATTACGGGTCTGATTATGACTAAGCTAGACGGCACAGCACGCGGCGGTGGGCTGGTGCCGATTGCCCGCAAGCTGGCTTTGCCGATACACTTCATTGGGGTCGGCGAACAAGTCGATGATTTGCAGGTGTTTGACGCACACGCTTTCGCCGCCGCCCTGACCGGCTCGGAAGAAGCATAGAGCAGGCTGAGAGGAGACCTAGAGATGGCAAGCAAACGTCGCGCGATTGAAGAATATGGCCCCTTGGGGGTGTTTTTTGTGCTCAATTTACGCGGTGCCGAATGGCTCGGCCTGGCGCCAGAGCAAAGCCTGTTCGTCGCCACAGGCGGGTTTATGTTGGCCTTGGCGCTATCGATGATCAGCACGCTGACGCGCGGCGCCAAGCTGAATAATATGACGGTTTTATCTGGCGGCTTTGTTTTCGTGTTTGGCGGGCTGACGCTGTTCTTGCAAGACGAGATGTTTATCAAAATCAAGCCGACGCTGATTTATCTCATCTTCGCCGCCGCTTTGGGCTTCGGCCTGTTGCGCAAGCAATCTTATTTGCAAAGATTAATGGGCCAAGCCCTGCCGCTGACCGATGCCGGTTGGATGGTGCTGACCAAACGCTGGCTGTGGTTCTTTTTGTTCCTCGCCGGATTGAACGAGCTGGTGTGGCGCACACAAACCACCGATATGTGGGTGAATTTCAAAGTGTTTGGCATTTTGCCGCTGACGGTGTTGTTCATGGCGGCGCAAATATCTTTGTTCACCACCTATAAGGCGGAAAACTCAGATTAAGCCGCTGGCCGGTTAGACATCGGTGTAGCGCTTGGCGAGATCTTCAAAGCCCGGCGTTGCGGCCCAATCTGCCGGCTCGCTAAACGGCGCGAAATGGGTTTGCGCGCGGGTCTGCTGATAATGCTGCAAGGCCCAATAAACACTCGGGAAGGCCAGTTCTTTCCAAGGTATCTCATCCCATGAAAACAGCCCGACCTCGGCGCTTTCTGGCCCGACGGCAATATCGGGCGAGAGCAATGTGGCGCGATAAAACATCTGCACCTGCGAAATCCGCGAGACATTATAAATGCCAATCAACGCATCCGGCGCGACCTCGGCGCAGGCTTCTTCTTTGGCTTCGCGCGCCGCCCCTTCGGCGATGGTCTCGCCTTGTTCCATGAAACCGGCGGGCAGTGTCCAAAAGCCGATGCGCGGCTCAATGGCGCGACGGCACATGAGAATTTTATCTTCCCAGACGGCTACAACACCGGCGATGATTTTGGGGTTTTGATAATTAATCAGGCCGCAATTATTACAAATATCGCGAACCACATCTTCGTCTCCCGGGGCGCGCTTTGAAAACGATAGCGGGTTTTTATACTCGCGTGATGTATCCCGAAACGTCATGCCCTGCTCCTTATCTCTGATTGCTAAGATAGGGCAAAATCTCGGCTTTCAAAACCGCTGGCGTCAGCGGCCCCGCATAGCGGGTCAGCACCCGGCCTTGGCCATCTAGAACAAAGGTCTCTGGCACCCCATAGACGCCCAATTCGACACCGACGCGGCCATCAAGATCAGCGCCAATGGCGCGGTACGGGTTACCCAACTGCCCGAGAAAACGCTGCGCCGCATCGGGCGCGTCTTTCATATTCAGGCCAAAAATCACCACGCCGGATTGCGCCAAATCCATCAATAAAGGGTGCTCGTCGCGGCACGGCCCGCACCAGCTGGCAAACACATTCAACAAAACCGGCTGGCCGGTGGCCAAATCTGTATGCCGCAAAGTCGCCGCCTCGCCCTGCCATGATAAAGAAAACGCTGGCAGGCGTTTACCCTCCAGTGCCGAGGGTAGACGCCCCGGGTCACCGCCAAACAGAGCAAAAAAGAAAAGTACAAAAAACGTGGCGGCAATGATCAGCGGCAGATAGCGCGCCCAATTAGCCGCTGGCCGATGCTGGCTCATTTGTCGCCGTCGGCATTGGCGGCGCGACGGGCCTGACGCAGGCTGCGGAAACTGACAAAAATCAGCCCGCCGAGCAGAATAAAGGTGACGCCATAGCTGGCATATATATAGCCATCATTCATTATTCATCTCCCTCGAAATCATTTGCAAGATGGCGGGCGCGAGCGCGCTGGCGCAAAATTTCCATCTGCATACGGGTCAGCGTCAGGGCGAAAAACAGCAGCGTAAAGCCAAGCCCCATGACCAAAAGCGGGTAGAGAAAATCAGCATGCAAGGCAGGCCGCGCAAAACGCGAGACACTGGCTGGCTGATGCAGCGTGTTCCACCAATCGACAGAAAATTTCACAATCGGCACATTAATCGAGCCGACAATCGCCAAAATCGCCGTCGCGCGCGCCGCCTGTCCGTAATCTTCAATCGCCTGCCACAAAGCTATATAGCCGAGATAAATGAAAAACAGCACCAAGACCGAGGTTAGGCGGGCGTCCCACACCCACCATGTGCCCCACATGGGCTGCCCCCACAAACTGCCGGTCAGCAGCGCGATAAGGGTAAACACCGCGCCAATTGGCGCCGCCGCCCGTCCTGCCACATGACCGACAGGGTGGCGGAAAATCAGCGCCGTGACACTGGCGAAGAAAATAAAGCTATAGGCAAAAAGCGACATCCAGGCGGCGGGGACATGCACAAACATAATCCGCACCGTGGCGCCTTGCTGATAATCATCCGGCACATTGGCCACCATATGTAAGCCGACCGCCAGCACGATTAGCGCCAAGGCCCAAACCGGCGCGTGCAATTTGCCCGCCAAACGCATGAAGCGTTGCGGGTTGGCGTAATAGGCAGAGATATTTTCAACCGTTTTGAACATAAGGTTTCCTAACTTGCCCTGCGTGCCAAGTCAAAGCGGCAGTTTGCCGCCAATCGGGTGCGCCCGCCACTCATCGCAGCGCCACGCGCAAGGCCGCCGCCGCCGCCAACGGTGCCATGAATAAAGCGGCGCAACTCATCAACGCCAATATGCCCAGAGCTGGCCAATCAATTTGCCCGCTCATGGCAATCGCCCGCGTCGAACTGGTGGCGCCAAAAACCAATACCGGAATATAAAGCGGCATCACCAACAAAACCGTCAGCATGGCCGAGCGCCGCACACTCAACGCCAAGGCGGCGCCAATCGCCCCGAGCAATGTCAGCGCCGGTGCCCCGGCCAGCATCGTCAACATCAGCGCTGGCAGCACCGCCGCTTCGATATTCAGCAACAGCCCGGCCACCGGCACGCTGATCAGCAGCGGCACAAACAGCGCGATAAAATGACCAAGGCTTTTGGCCAGGACAATTAATTCCATCGGCAACGGCAAAAGCCCGAGCTGTTCTAATGTGCCGTCTTCGTAATCAGCTTGGAACATCCGATCGAGAGATAATAAAAGAGACATCAGCAGCACCACCCATAAAAGCCCCGGCGCCAATCGGCTGAGCAGGGCCAGTTCTGGCCCAAGACCGAACGGCATCAAGGTCACGGCGATAAATAGGAAAGTGACAATCAGCGTGGTGTGGCCACTGCGCCAAGCCAGCAACATGTGTTGATGACAGAGACTGAGAAAAATACCCATCAGACCGCCGCCATGTCGTGGTTCTGACGGTTTAGCTGCAATCGATGACCCGCAAACCCCAAGCGTTCGTGGCTGGCGGCGACAATCATCCCGCCAGTGGCGAGGTGGTCTTGCGCCAATTGGTCAATCAACTGGCGGCCTTGTTCGTCGAGCGCGGTGAGCGGTTCGTCGAGCAGCCAAATCTGGCGCGGCGCGATAATCAATCGCGCCAACATCAGGCGGCGTTTTTGTCCGGCTGATAAATCGCCGACCATTTGCTGTTGATGCGCCGTCAGGCCGAGCATCGATAAATCCAGCGCCGCCCCATCATGGCCGAGAATGCGGGCGGTAAAGGAAAGTGTTTCAGCGACGGTGAGATTGGCTTTCAAACCATCTGTGTGGCCGAGATAATGGCATTGGGTGGCCTCATGCCCATCCCCCGACAAGCTTAATGCGCCGTCGCGCGGTGTCAAAAAGCCGGCAATCAGCCGCAATAAAGAGGTTTTGCCGCTGCCATTGGCGCCATAAACCGCCATCGCTCCGCCGGCTTTGAGCTGGAAATCAAGCTGCGCGAAAACCTTCCTCGCGCCACGCGCGCATGCAAGGTTTTCTGCACGCAAAACGAGATTGTTGACGAAGCTGACGGATTGAAAAAAAACTTGCTTTTGCACCATGGTATTTTCTGCCAGAAGTCATTATAACGCAATGGCTCATTAGGGGCTTAAGATAAATTATCAGTGACTATTGCAAGGAGCGCAACATGCCGCAACGCAAAAAAGCAGAAACACCTCAGCATCCAGATAGTTTTAAATCGCGCAAAACGCTCAAGGTCGGTAACAAGACTTATGTCTATTACAGCCTGAAAGCTGCCGAGAAAAACGGTCTGAAAGGTATTTCCCAATTACCCAATTCTATGAAAGTGCTGTTGGAAAACCTGCTCCGCCACGAAGATGGCCGCACGGTAACCGCCGACGATATTAAAGCCGTACAAAGCTGGCTGACCCGCCGCAAATCGAAGCGTGAAATCGCTTACCGCCCAGCCCGCGTGCTGATGCAAGACTTCACCGGCGTGCCTGCCGTTGTTGATCTCGCCACCATGCGTAACGCGATGGAAGAAATTGGCGGCAACCCGAAGAAAATTAACCCGCTGACACCTGTCGATCTGGTCATTGACCACTCGGTCATGGTTGACCGATTCGGCACCAAGCAATCGCTGAAAGAAAATGTTGCGCTCGAATATGACCGCAATGGCGAACGTTATGAATTTCTGCGTTGGGGCTCGCAAGCCTTCCAAAACTTCCGCGTTGTCCCACCCGGGACAGGCATTTGCCACCAAGTAAACCTTGAGCATCTGGCCCAAACGGTTTGGACCAAACGCGAAAAGCAAAACGGCAAAACCGTCGAAGTGGCGTATCCTGATACGCTGGTCGGCACAGACAGCCACACAACCATGGTGAATGGTATGGCGGTTCTGGGTTGGGGCGTAGGCGGCATCGAAGCCGAAGCGGCCATGCTCGGCCAGCCTGTGTCTATGCTGTTGCCTGAAGTGATTGGCTTCAAACTGGACGGCAAGCTGCCAGAAGGCGCGACCGCCACCGACTTGGTGCTGACGATTGTTGAAATGCTGCGCAAAAAAGGCGTGGTTGGTAAATTCGTCGAATTTTATGGCCCAGGTCTTGATCACCTGTCTCTCGAAGACCAAGCGACCATCGCTAATATGGCCCCAGAATATGGTGCCACATGCGGTTTCTTCCCAGTCGACACAGACACATTGGCTTATCTGAAAGCGACAGGCCGTAAGAAAGCTCGCATTGAGCTGGTCGAGAAATACGCCAAGGCGCAAGGCATGTTCCGCACACGCCGCTCAGCCGATCCGGTGTTCACCTCAACCCTGTCGCTGAACCTCGAAAAAGTGCTGCCAAGCCTTGCCGGCCCAAAACGCCCGCAAGACCGCGTGTTGCTTGACGCAATGCCAGAAGGCTTCAAAGCCGCCCTGAAAGATCAAGGTGTTGCCGCAAAAGACGCTGACAAGCGTTTCAAAGTGCGCGGTGCCAAACATGATCTCGGCCATGGCGATGTGGTAATCGCGGCGATTACCTCATGCACCAACACCTCAAACCCAAGCGTGATGCTGGGTGCCGGTCTGGTGGCGCGCAATGCCTTGAAATTGGGCCTGAGCGTCAAGCCATGGGTGAAAACCTCATTGGCCCCAGGCTCTCAGGTGGTCACTGATTATCTGAAAAAAGCCGGCCTGCAAGCCCCGCTTGATAAAATGGGCTTCAACTTGGTTGGTTATGGCTGCACAACCTGCATCGGTAACTCCGGCCCGCTGGATAAAGCCATCTCAGACACGATTAACAAGAACGATCTGGTGGCGACATCGGTGCTGTCTGGCAACCGTAACTTTGAAGGCCGTGTTAGCCCAGATGTGCGAGCCAATTATCTCGCCTCACCAATGCTCGTCGTGGCTTATGCCATTGCCGGTTCGGTGAATATCAATCTGGCAACTGATCCGCTGGGTGAAGATAAAAAAGGCAATCCGGTTTATCTGAAAGACATTTGGCCGACCAGCAAAGAAGTCGCTGACACAGTGCGCACATGCGTGACACCGGCGATGTTCCGCTCGCGTTATGCCAATGTGTTCTCAGGTGATGCAGCGTGGCGCAAAGTGAAGCCACAGCCGGGTCTGACATTCGACTGGAATGACAAATCAACCTATGTGCAGAAGCCGACCTTCTTTGACGGTCTATCTGCCGAGCCAAAAGATGTTGCCCCAATTAATGATGCGCGCATTCTGGCGCTTCTGGGTGACAGCATCACCACTGACCATATTTCGCCTGCCGGTTCTATCAAAGCCGATAGCCCTGCTGGTAAATATCTCGGCCGCAATAAGGTCAAGCCGCTCGACTTCAACTCTTATGGCTCGCGTCGTGGCAACCATGAAGTAATGATGCGCGGCACCTTCGCAAATATCCGTATCCGCAACCACATGGCACCGGGTACAGAGGGCGGCGTGACCAAGCTGCAGCCATCTGGCAAGCAAATGTCGATTTACGACGCAGCCGTTGAATATGCCAAAAAAGACACGCCGCTGGTGGTCTTTGCCGGTAAAGAATACGGTACCGGCTCAAGCCGTGACTGGGCCGCCAAAGGCACACGCCTATTGGGTGTGCGGGCGGTTGTGGCTGAGAGCTTTGAGCGTATTCACCGCTCAAACTTGGTCGGCATGGGCGTTGCGCCGCTGCAATTCACCGGTTCGGATAGCTGGGCCAGCCTGAAACTGAAAGGTGATGAGACCATCACCATTAAAGGTCTCGACGGCAAAGTGAAGGCACGCGCCAAATACGACATGGTGATCACCGATGCCAAAGGCAAAAGCCGCACGGTGAAACTACAAAGTCGAATTGATACAGCAGACGAAGTCGAATACTTCCTGAATGGCGGTATTCTGCAATATGTTCTGCGTCAGTTAGCGGCTTAACGGTTTATCAAGCTGCACCGCACTGGGCAATAAAATCGGTGCGGTGTCAGCTGGAAACCTAAACGCCCAACCGCGATAGCGGTTTTGCAAATCTTCGGCCAGTTCCTGAATCTCAGGGCTGGCCTTTTTGCTGGCTGAGGCGCGCACACGCGACCAAATATAATTGGCGGCGCCAACATTTTCATAGGTCAGGGTCAGGCCATTGCGATAGCTGATGACCATGGGCTCGGCGGTGGCGAACTCAATCGCTTCTTCCACTGTTACATTATCCGGCTGCAAATCAGCAAAGCCGACGAGCCAGCCAATGCCGCCCGGGCGTGACCATTCACCGGCCCCTAATTGCACCAATTTGAAAGCCCGCTGGCCTTTGCCAAATTGTATATTATCCAGCTCAGAAACCGGCCCACGCGGCAAGTCCATGGAAATCCATGCCGAGGCGTCGGGGTTGCGCGGCAGGCGGCCACGCGCCAACCATGTCTGGTCTTCGGCCTCGCGGCGAATGTAGAAGTTACGCAATTCAGGGCCGATGGATTTAATCTGCAAGCTGGCTTCCGCCTCGCTTTGCTCTTCATTGCCGAGCAGAACCGAGGCCATCTCCGCGCCATCTTCATCAAGCACTCGGAAGCGTACCGCTTTGCCGAAATCTTCTGGCGCAGCAAGCCCCAGCGCGCGGTGCCATGTGGTCTGGCCAGTGCGCGCTTCGAGCAATTTAATATCGGCGAGGGCCAATAAGGTTTCGGTGACTAATTCTTGCTTGGCCGGATAATTCGAGCGTTGCTGAAGCCCCCACACACCATCTTGGCGGACGAATGAAAACACGCGGCTACCCGACATCCCCAAACCATGGGTGATTTCAAGGCGCGCGGCGCGATCAATCGCCGCCGCATAATCGGGCAGAAACACGCTTGGTGGGGCAATCGCGTTAACCCGTCGGTCGCTCAGGCTGGCGCCAATGGCCAGCACCAAAGAGGCAAAAGTGACCAGCACAAGCGGCTTCATCAGGCGATTAATATCCATTAGGCGGCTCCTTTTTCTGAACCGCTTGCGGTTTCCACCAGCAGGCCGCCGGCTTTTTGCGTCGCCAGACGCCGCCGCCGCTGACGCACCGCCAGCACCAAGGCCGCCACCCCCACCAACACCGGAATGGTGATGATATTGGCGCATGTCACATTGGCTTCGAGCCGGTCAATATCGCGGCGCAAATCACCCTGCACGCGGCGCAAGGCTTTGCGTGCCGCCACCAACTCGCTGCGATATTGCTTGGCTGCAGCATTGGCATCGGCAAGGCCGGCACCGCCCTGCTCTAATTTGTTCAATTCGCTTTGCGCTGTCTCAATGCGCGCCAGAAGAGTTTCTTCTTCCTGCAAATATTCTTGCTCAGCGGCTTTGCGCAGGCCCAGCACGCGGGTGAAAGGCCGCGCCACGCGCTCGCGCCCGCGCAGGCTAATCAGGTCGTTAGACCCCATCATATTTTCCACCGCATTGAGCAGGAACTTGCCATTATCGGCAATCGGCACGCCAAAACGTTGGCCGAGATAATTCTGCTCGCTGACCCAGAAACGGTCGTCGAAGAAATCACTATCAGCAAACACGACAATATTGGCGGCACCGTTTTGCGCCAGATGCGCCTCGGCTTTGGCCGACACGCCTTTGTCGTTTTTGCCGGTCGGGCCATCAGGAAAGGCGGTGTTGACCGGCCCTGAAAGCCGCGCTGAAATTACATAAGGTGCCGCGCCCGGCTCAAACTGACGCAATAAATTATCCGGCGTCGGCGCACTCAACACATAATCGCGGGTCATTAAGCTGGCATCATCGGATGAGCTGACTAATGGCGTCAGCGTGGTGGTGGCGTCCGGCGTCGCATAAAGCGCCCCGACCGTGCCGAGGTTCAGCCGGTCAATATTGGCGGTGATGAGATCATCAGCGTTCATTTCTTCCGCCGTCAGCCCCATCCACAGAATGTAATCCGTCAGGGCGCGGCGGGCGTCGCGGCCTGCCGCCACACGCTGGGCGCGCTTGCGGTCTGCCACGATAAGCTCAGTGTCGAGCGCAACCCCCCATGACGACAATAAACGCGGCAAAGAAGATTGCTCGGTATAACCCTTAAGCGGCTCGCCATTCGGGCCAGCCGTCAGGCTGACCTCAGATTGCGGGTCGAGAAACGCCAGCACCCGGCTACCGCGCATAACGAATTGGTCAATCGCATAGGCCTGCACTTCGGTTAGCGGGCGCGGGTGCGCCAATAACAGCACGTCGATATTATTCGGTATCTTAACCGTCCCCGCCTCGACAAACGTGACCTCAAAGCGGTCGGTCAATTCGGCGTAAATCAGGAAAGGCTGCGACTGTCCGCGCATTGCCGCAAGAATGCCTCCGGCCCCAGTATCCAGTGGCAGGTTGGAAATAATCCCCAGCACTGGTTTTTCCGGCAATGACAAATTATGCACCATGCGGACCAAATCATATTCGAGATATTGCTGGCGTTCGTCAGCGAAAAACGGAATCACCTCAACGCGGTCGACCATATTGGTGCCAACCAGACCGAAATAGATAATCTCACCGGCTTCAATCGGGCGGGCCACCAGACCTTGCGACACGGCTTGGTCTTCCAGCTCAGAAAACGGCTCGGGGTCGATGACTTGCAATTGCAATTTGCCATTGGCCGCCGTCGCCATTTCTTCCAGCATATCGCGCACGCGCTCGGCATAGACCCTGAGGCCCGGCTGTTCTGAGGCGAGTTTTTGCGAATAGTAGAATTTCAGCGTCACCGGCTCATCAAGCCGCGACAGCACGCTATGCGTGCCTTCACTCAGCGTGAACAGGCTGTGCTGCGTCAGGTCGAGACGGGCGGCGCGAAACGACACTGTGGCAAACAAATTAAGACTGACGAATATGACCGCCAGCAAAACCAGCGCCGCGCCATGAGAAGAAAACCGGTTCACGCGCCCTCTCCTTTTTTCATGTCGACAATCACCATGGTGGCGACCAAAAAGCCGCCGATCAGCGTCAGGAAGAACACCACATCGCGCAAATCAATCACCCCGCCAGTGATGGCGCGGAAATGCGTCAACAGGCTGAACGAGGCCAGCGTGTTAATCAGCACTTGCGGTGCCCAGCCGCGAAACACATCGAGCACCAGCGGCGCGCCAGAAACCGTGAACAGAAAACACGCGACCACGGAAATCACAAAAGCAATCACCTGATTGCGGGTCAGGGCAGACAGGCACGAGCCAATCGCCAAATAGCCACCAGCCAACATCAGACTGCCGAGATAGCTGGCGATGATGACGCCATTGTCAGGACTGCCGAGATAGTTGACGCTAATCCACACCGGAAAGGTCAGGGCCAAAGCCAGGCCGGAAAACGCCAAAGCGGCGAAATATTTACCAAACACAATCGCCCATAGCGGCACCGGCAAAGTCAGCAACAGCTCAATCGAGCCATTGCGTCGTTCTTCGGCCCAAAGCCGCATCGAAATGGCCGGTAGGAAAAACAGATACAGCCACGGGTGGAACATGAAGAAGCTGGTCAAATCGGCCTGCCCCATGGCAAACCACTCGCCGAGATAGAAGGTCGCCAGCCCATTGGCCAGCAAAAACACGACGATGAAAACAAACGCCAGCGGGGTCGAAAAATAGCTGGCGAATTCGCGCCGGATAATCGTCCATAATTGGCTCATGACGCGGCCTCCGTGCTCGGGCGCGGCTTGCGGGTCAAGGTGCCGAACACATCATCAAGGCGGCCGGTTTCCAGCGCCAAGGCCCGCACCGACCAATCTTGTTGACCAATCAGCGTCTGCACTTGGGTGAGCAGGGCCGAGGCGTCGAGGCTGTCATTTTCGGCAAACACAGAAACCACCGTTTCGACGCCGCGCGTCAGCACTTCAAGGCGGGTATTGGCAATGTTTTGCAGCAAAGCTTGGGCTTGGCCCAAAAGCTGGGTGTCGAGGGTCAGCGACACGGCGCCGAAGAAGCGCGAGCGTGCGGCCAAGGCGGAAGGCGTGCCTTCGGCGACAATTTCACCGCGATCAATAATCATCGCATGCGAACAAATCGCGTCGACTTCTTCAAGAATATGCGTGGAAATGATAATCGCTTTATGCGCCGCCATTTCTTCAATCGCCTGACGCACCTGAAATTTCTGGTTCGGGTCGAGACCGTCTGTCGGCTCATCCATGACCAGCACATCGGGGTCGTGGACAATCGCTTGCGCCAGCCCGACGCGGCGGCGATAGCCTTTCGACAATGTATCAATCGGCTGATCAAGCACGCCATGCAATTCGGTCATGCCGACGGCACGGGTCATGGCAGCGCGCGCGGCCGGCTTATCAAAGCCGCGAATACGGGTGATAAACTCGAGAAACTGGCGCGGCGTCATATCCGGCCAAGCGGGCGCGCCTTCGGGCAAGTAACCGAGCTGGGTTTGCGCCGCCATGGGCTGCTCGCAAATATCAATACCCGCAATGCGCGCCGTGCCTGCGGTTGGACGCAGGAAGCCGGTTATCATTTTCATGGTCGTCGACTTGCCGGCACCATTGGGGCCAAGAAAGCCCATCACCTGACCACTCTCAACAGCGAAACTGAGATTATTAACCGCTGTGAAGTCGCCAAATTTCTTTACTAGATTTTCTACTTCAATCATCCCTATTCACTTAAGTGACAAGAAAACCGCTGGCAAGCCGAAAATGGACAATTGCGGCCCGATACGTGAGGAGAAGGTTATGGGGTAAGTATCAGGCCGCTTGTCTAGTGTGGAGGTCTTATAAAAAATCTCAGGGCAACAATTGGGAGGAGCATTGATGCGCCGAGGAGGACTTCACTAGCCATATCTTTATGGCCAGCCAATACGGCCTTACAAGGGCGAGATTAAGGCCATTTTAAGGCATGGTTTTGAAGCATGGTTTGGCGGCTTTCACTTGGCGACGCCGCTTTCAGCTTGCATTCACCGCCGCAAAAGGGGACGATAAGCCATGGCAAAGTCAAAACCCATGATCATTGTCGGCAATGCTTTTGAGCGCGAACGCGAGCTTGCCGCCCAAAAACCCCTCAGAGTGATGTGGACACGCCAGGAACTCAACAGCCTGCTGAATACCTATGGCCGCCAAGTCGCGGCTGGTCATTGGCGCGATTACGCGATTGATGATGGGGTCGACGAAGCGTGTTTTTCAATATTCCGTCGCAGCAGCGAAGTGCCGCTTTACCGGATTGATAAAGCCCCCGCCTTGCGCCGCAAGCAAGGGCAATATTGTCTGCGCGGCAGTGACGGGCAAATTTTGCGACGCGGCCACGACCTCACCGCCTTATTGAAATTCTTTGAACGCAAAAATATGCGTCTGGTGGATTAAAAAAACCCGACTGTGAAAGCCGGGTTTTCTTCGTCATTGCTGATGCAATTGGGGCAAAGCTTCTAGTCGCGATTGCCGAGGAATTGCAGCAGGAACAGGAACATATTGATGAAGTCGAGATACAGGCGCAGCGCCCCCATCACGGCTTTCTTCTCAGCCACTTCGCGGGTATCGCTGGCATAGTAGATCCGTTTAATGTCTTGCGTGTCATAGGCTGTCAGGCCAGCAAAAATCAGCACACCCATCACCGAAATCGCCAAATGCATAGCCGAGCTTTGCATGAAGATATTAACAATGCTGGCAAGGATGATGCCGAACAGACCCATAATCAGGAATGAGCCCATGCCCGACAAATCACGCTTGGTGGTGTAGCCATAAAGGCTCAACGCGCCGAACGAAGCGGCTGTTACCAAGAAAGTCCGCACCACGCTGACGCCTGAATAGACCAGCAGGACATAGGACAGCGACAAGCCAAGCAAGCCGGCATAGGTGAAGAACATGGTGCGCGCACCAGCCGCACTCATTTTATGAAGCCGCATGCTGAGCCACAAAACCATGCCAAGCGGGGCAAACATCAGCACATAAATCAGCGGGGTTTGCGCGATTTGCTGGTAAATCCCCGATGAGGCACCGAAATAGGCCGCCAATGCCGTAAATAGCAGGCCGAGGGACATGTAGTTATAGACTTTCAGCATATAGATGCGCAGACCCTCATCAATCGGTTTTGCCTGGGCACCCGATGCGGTTTGCGTTGAATTCTGTTGCCAATTATCAGCCATCAGGATGTCTCTTTCTCTGTGAAATTAAACTCAGCTTTAATATCGGCGGTAAACGTGACAATTTCAAGGCCAAAGCGACCAATCACCCTATTCACTGCGTAAAACAGGGGCGGCGGGGGCGCTGAGCGCGGCATAAGTGCCAATCAGCCCCAAAACCACCGTCAGCACAACCGCGCCGATAATCGTCAACCCCAACGTCACCGGCAAAAACACCCAATTGGCCTGCATCGCGCCGGCCACCAGCCCCCAAGAGGCCAGCGTGCCAGCGGCGGCAGCAATCAGCGCCGCGCCAAAGCCCATCAGCGCGTATTCGATAGCATAGGCGGCCATAATCCGGCGCCGTGTGGCACCGAGAATTTTCATCACCACCGCATCATAAACCCGCGCCCGATGACCGCTGGCCATGGCTCCGGCCAGCACCAAAATACCGGCAATCAGGGTGATCGCGCTCATCGCCCGCACCGCCAAGCCGATATTGGTGAGAATCGAGCTGGCCGCTTGAATGGCTTCTTTGACCCGAATAATCGTCACATTGGGGTAAGCAATGGCGACATCGCGGGCAAATCCAGATTCTTGCGCCGCCGCCATGGTCACCGTCGTCAAATGCGTATGCGGTGCCGAAGACAAGGGCGCTGGCGAAAACACCATGACGAAATTCATCCCGCCCGAGGCCCAATCGACTTTGCGTAAATTGGCAATCGTGCCAGTCAGCGGACGACCGAGAATATTCACCCGCACCGTATCGCCAATGCCAATGCCAAGCGCCACCGCCAAATCGACATCAAATGAAATCAATGGCGACCCATCATAGTCAGCCGCCCACCACGCGCCCTCGACAAGCTCGCCACCTTGCGGCGGCGTCTGGCTATAGGTCAGGCCGCGATCGCCGCGCAGCACCCAAGCGGCCTCCGGCGGTGGCGTCAACTCGGCTGATGGCACATCGTTAATCGCCAAAATCTGACCGCGCAAAAACGGGCTGGTCTCGACCCGACTGACCGCTGTGTTGGCCCGCGCCATAGAGAGAAAGTCATCAATTTGATGCGGCTGAATATCGAGGAAGAAAAAAGACGGCGTGCGTTCGGGCAGATCATTGCCAATCTGCTGATTGATATTGCCATCGACCATGGAAATCGCCGACAGCAAAGTCACTGACAGCCCCATGGAGAGCATCACCGCTCGCACTGGTGCGTTGGGGCGAATAATATTGCTCAGCGCCATGCGCAGCTCCGGCTGGCGTGGGCGCCCCGCGCGTCGGGCCAGCCAGACAATCAACCGCGCCGCTGCCGCAAACGCCAGATAAGACAAACCCACCCCAATGCCAAACCAGATGGCGACATCGCGGCGCTCGGAGATCAGCAACGCCAGTGCCGCCAGACCCGCAAAGCACAATAAAATAAACAACATCACACGGCGCGACGGGCGGCCCTTAATGTCGCCGATTTGATTGCGGAACAATGCCGTCACCGGGGTTTTTTCAATCAGCCCGAGCGGCCACAGCGCAAATGCCGCGGCTGACAATATGCCAAAGCCGCTCGCCGCCAGCAGCGGTTGCGGATAAAGTTGCGGGATAATTTCGACCGGCAAAAGCGGGCCGAAAAATACTTTAATCGCCCATGGTGTCAGCCCGCCCAACAGCAGGCCGACAATCACCCCGAATAAGGTCAAAGCGGCGATCTGCATGGCGTAGACATAAAAAATAAACCGACCCGAAGCACCCAGCGCCCGCATAATGGCAATCGACTCGCTACGCTTTTGCACATAAGCGGTAATCGCATTGCCGACCCCAACCCCGCCGACGACAAGCGCCGTCAGGCCAACCAGCGTCAGAAACAGCCCCAAGCGTTCGATGAAGCGGCGCAAAGAGGGCGAGGCGTCAGAGCGGTCACGAATCCGCCAGCCAGCGTCGGGAAACAACTCACCCGCCTCGGCCCGCAAGCGCCCATAAACATCGCTTTCGGCCTGCGGCGGCAGTTTCAAACGGTAGTGATAATTAATCAAACTGCCCGGCTGCAACAGCCCAGCGGCGCGCAATGTGTCATGCGACAGCATCAGGCGTGGGGCTAACGGAAACCCACCCGCCGTGCGGTCTGGCTCGTCAACTACCACCGCCTTCAAGCGCAGGCGAATATCGCCCATCAGCACCACCGCGCCCGGCTCAATGCCCAAACGGTCAAACAAGCCCTGCTCGGCCACCGCGCCATAAATTTTTGCCTCACCTTCGCGCTCGACCGCCAAGGCTTGCGACAAGGGCAAAGCCGGGGCCAGTGTCAGCGAGCCATAAAGCGGGTAAGCCGCATCGACCGATTTGGCCTCAACCAACATGGTGTCGCCAGCCTCTGCCAGCGCATTGTCTTTGCGCACCATGGCCCGCATGGTGGCGACTTGCGATAAGCTGCCTTGGCCCTCAAGCCACGCTTTTTCACTGTCGAAAGCGGCGCGGTGCACCAGCCGGAAATCGACATCGGCACCGAGAATATTTTGCCCCTGCGCCGCCATGCCAGCCACCAAAGAGGCCGATAGCGAGCCAACAGCGGCAATCGTCGTGATGCCCAAAATCAGGCACATGAGGAAAATCTGGAAGCCCGATAAGCCGCCACGCAATTCGCGCCCCGCCAAACGCAGGGCCAAGCGCAGGCCGCTCAGCCCACGGGTTGGGTTTGCCGTGATAACCGGTTCGGGTGTCGCGCCTGTGGCTGCTTGTTGCATGGTTTATGCCGCCGTGTCGATTTTGCCGTCGCGCATGGTGACCACTGTGTCGCAGCGCCGCGCCAATTCCGCATCATGGGTGATCAGCACAAGCGTGGTGTTGCGTTCTTCGGCCAAGCGCATCAGCAAATCCATAATCGCCTGCCCGGTGCTTTGGTCGAGATTGCCGGTCGGCTCATCGGCGAATAAAACCGGCGGGTTGGCGGCCAGCGCGCGGGCAATGGCCACGCGTTGTTGCTCGCCGCCCGACATTTGCGCCGGATAATGGTCGAGGCGATGGCTCAGCCCGACTTCTTCCAGCAACTCGGCCGCTGCTTCAAAACCGTCGCCACGCCCTGATAGCTCAAGCGGCAAGGCGACATTTTCCATCGCCGTCATGGTCGGCACGAGGTGGAAAGATTGGAACACAATACCGACATGCTGACGGCGGAAACGGGCCAGCTCATCTTCGCTCATTTGCCGGTAATCACGCCCAGCCACATCAACACGGCCTGAGGTCGGCGGCTCAAGACCGGCCAAAACCATCAATAGGGTTGATTTGCCAGACCCAGACGGCCCGATGAGGCCGAGTTTCTGGCCAGCAGAAACCTGCAGATCAATGCCACGAAGTATGTTGACGGCACCGGCCCGACTAGGCAGTGTAACGTGTAAATTTTCAATCTGGATCATCTAATCCTTATTCCTTTGCCTTCGGGGTCTGAAAGACTGACACATCAATGTTTATTACACGATACTTATGGTCAAAACTGTCAATTTCCAGCGGTTTTCAGAGCTTTAGCACTTTTGTGCTACTGGCGGCGGCAGTTTGGCTGGCGCATCCAGCCATGGCGTCGGCTGATAAGGCTGCCCGAGAGATCGAAATCGTCGCGCTTGGCGACAGCCTGACGGCTGGCTATGGCCTGTCACCGCGCGATGGCTTCGTGCCGCAACTGCAAGCCGCCTTGCGCCAACGCGGCCATCATGTGCGGGTTCTCAATGCCGGAGTCTCAGGCGATACCAGCTCCGGCGGGCGCGCCCGCCTTGAGTGGTCAGTGCCGCCAAGTGCCGATGCGGTGATTGTCGAATTGGGGGCCAATGACGCGCTACGCGGGGTCAACCCGTCCATCACCCGCGAAAACCTGACCGCCATCATCACCACATTGCAGGGGCGCCAGCTGCCTACTTTGCTGGCCGGCATGTATGCGCCGCCCAATTTAGGGGCCGCTTATGGCGACCAATTCAACTCTATTTATCCAGAATTGGCCGACGCTTATGACACACTGTATTACCCGTTCTTTTTAGATGGTGTGGCGGCGCAAAAACATCTCAACTTGGCCGATCGGATTCATCCCAATCGCGCCGGTATCGAAATCATTGTCAGCAAAATCCTGCCGACAGTTGAAAAACTCATTTTGCAAGTAAAGTAAATTCCACGGAGGACAATATGGAATTCAGAAAACTCGGGCATACAGACATTCAAGTCAGCGCCATTTGCCTCGGCACCATGACATGGGGCGAGCAAAACACCGAACAAGAAGGCCATGACCAAATGGATTATGCCGTCGATATGGGGATTAATTTCTTCGACACGGCGGAAATTTATGCGGTGCCACCGCGCGCCGAAACCCAAGGCTCCACCGAAAAGATTGTCGGTACGTGGATGAAAAAAACCGGCATGCGCGACAAAATTATTCTGGCCACCAAAGTGGCTGGTCGCGCGCCCATGGATTGGTTGCGCGATGAAGGTTCTCATGTTGAGCAATCACGGGCGCAAATCGAAGAAGCGGTCGATAAAAGCCTGGCCCGCCTGCAAACCGATTATATCGACCTGTATCAACTTCACTGGCCGGATCGGCGGATGAATTTGTTTGGCGGTCTTGGCTATACGCATTATGGCGACGAGATTAACCGCATTGAAGATATTCTCGGGGTTCTGGCCGACATCCAAAAGGCCGGGAAAGTCCGCCATTTTGGCCTGTCGAATGAGACACCTTGGGGAATTATGAAATTCCTCCATCATGCTGAGGTCAATGGCGACTTGCCGCGCATGGTATCGGTGCAAAACGCCTACAACCTGCTGAACCGGATTTATGAGCTAGGTAGCTCGGAAATTTTCCACCGCGAAGGCGTCGGCCTGCTGGCCTATTCGCCGCTGGCGCAGGGTTATTTGACCGGTAAATATACGAACGGTGCGCTGCCGCAAGGCTCGCGCAAGCAATTGTTTGATCGCCTGCAACGCTATGAGACGCCAGCCGCCGATCAAGCCATTGCCAGCTATATGAATGTCGCCAAGAAATATGGCGTCGATGCTTCGCAACTGGCCAATCAGTTTGTTACGACGCGCGACTTTGTCACCTCAAACATTATCGGTGCCACGTCGATGGAACAGTTGGAGCTGGCCGTCACCAGTGTCGATTTGGAACTGACCGAAGAAATGCTGGCCGACATTGAAACGGTTCACCTGACGGCACCAAATATTTGCCCGTAACCAAATAAGAGGAGAAAACCATGGCTGAAAAACTAAATGCCAGCAGCAAGCGTGGCTTCATGGCGAAAGCCAAAGCCAAGGGCTGGAAGAAAGTCCGTGGCCGCGACGCCATCTCCAAGCGCTATGTGTTCGCAGACTTTAACGCCGCCTTTGCGTGGATGGCGCGAGTGGCGATGAAAGCTGAACAACTCGACCATCACCCCGAATGGGCCAATGTCTATAAAACGGTGGATGTCGTGCTGAGTACGCATGATGTCGATGGTCTGTCTGATCTCGATGTCGCCATGGCGCAGTTTATGGATAAAACAGCCGGTGCGGCTGGACGTTAAAAGCCGACACCTGAGACAAAAAAACAGCCGGTCAATCGAAAGCGATTGCCGGCTGTGATTTTTTCTGCGCCGCAAAGCAGCGCCAACAAGTGGCCTAGCGTGGCGCCATACGAATAGCACCGTCGAGGCGGACATCTTCGCCGTTGAAGTAGTTTACTTCACACATGGTGGTGGCCAGCTTGGCGTATTCTTCCGGCATACCCAAACGTGATGGGTAAGGCACCATGGCACCCAGAGCCTGTTTCACATTCTCCGGCGCACCGGCCAGCAATGGCGTGTTGAAAATACCTGGCAGAATGGTGTTCACTCGAATACCTTCGCGCGACAAATCACGAGCGATTGGCAAGGTCATGCCAACAACGCCGCCTTTAGAGGCTGAATAAGCGGCCTGGCCGATTTGACCATCTTCCGCCGCCACTGAAGCGGTGTTGACCATGGCGCCACGATCGCCGCATTCCAGCGGGTCAAGCGACATCATGCCAGCCGCTGATTTAGCGATGCAACGGAATGTGCCGACCAGATTGATTTGAATAATCAGGTTGAAAGCATCCAGCGGGAAATGTGAAATCTCGCCGGTTTCTTTGTTGCGCGACGCGGTTTTAACGGCATTGCCAGTACCCGCGCAGTTGACCAGAATACGCTCTTGGCCGAGGTCACCACGGATTTTGGCAAAGCCGGCATCTACTTCTTCTTCATTGGTGACGTTGACCTTGGCAAAGCTGCCGCCAAGTTCTTTGGCGACGTCTTCGCCGCGTTCTTCATTGAGGTCGAAAATACCGACGCGGACGCCTTTTTCAGCCAGCGCACGGGCTGTCGCTTCGCCGAGACCTGATGCACCACCGGTAATAATGGCGGTAATGTTTGAATCTAATTTCATGCTACTCTCCCTTTATTGAGCCTTAAAACGTGTTGAGGGGACTTTATGCCCCTGCAAAGCGCCTTGCAAGCCTGATTATCACCTTGGCGCCGCGCCCTCTGATGAGAATTTTTTTTGCTTTTCCACCTGCGCTTCGCGGCGGATGATATAGAAGCTGGCGCCGACAATAATCAGCGCGCCCAAGATCGTGTATGCGTCAGGCACGTTTGCGAAGATCAAGAAACCGGCAATCGCCGCCATCACCAACCGCGAATAATCGACCGGCGCAATGGCGCTGGCTTCGCCAATCGCGTAAGCGCGGATAAAGCAATTATGCGCCGAGGTCGCCAACACGCCCATGGTGATCAGCATGACAAATTGCTCCATGGTCGGTGTTTGCCAAACAAAAAACGTCGGAATGGCGATCAGGCCAATAGTCATCACATTGGTGTAGAACATTAGCGTGACGGGCTTGTCATAGCGCGAGGCAATGTTCACCAGAATGGTCGCCAAAGCGACCAGAAAAGCGTGCCCAAGCGCCGCTAAGGCGGCGGGCGAGCCCATCATATCAGTGCCCGGGCGCAACATAATCACCACCCCAACAAAACCAACAGCCGCCGCCACCGCACGGCGCACGCCAATCACCTCAGCCAATAAAATACTGGCCATCGGCACGATAAACAGATTGCGCGAAAAGCTAATCGCCTGTGCATCGGCCAGCGGCAGATAGACAATCGCATAAAAACCTAAAAACATCGCCACCGAGCCAACCAAGCCACGGCCAAATTGCAGCAGCGGCACTTGGGTTTTTATGCCTTCGACAATACCGCCGGCGCGCATCAAAAACGGCATAATCACCAGCATCGACACGACACCGCGAAACAAAGAAATCTGGAACGGATGCAAGTCGCGGCCAATCATCTTCACCAGCACACTCATGCCAGTAAATAGAATGGCCGATGCGAGCAGCCATAGGGCTGCGCGCTTATTATCGACGGGTTGTCGGCGTGCGGCTTGCGACATACGGCCTGACGCGTTAGGCGCCAAGACCTGTCGTCAAAATGACCTTGCCCTTGACTTGACGGCTGGCCATCAAGTTGAGCGCATCGGCCGCCTGCTCGAGCGGATAACGCGCCGAGATATGAGGACGGATGGTACCGTCCTTGAACATAGCCATCAGCTCGCCAAGATTTTCGCTATTGCCTTTCGGGTCGCGCGCGGTGAAAGCGCCCCAGAACACACCAACAATCTGACAGCTTTTCAGCAGCGCCAGATTGAGCGGAATGCTCGGAATCGGGCCAGAGGCAAAACCAATAACCAAATAGCGGCCTTCCCAGTTAATCGCCCGCAAAGCTGGCTCGGCATAAGTGCCGCCGACCGGGTCATAAATCACGTCGGCGCCTTGGCCGCCGGTTAGTTCTTTAATCTGCTCAGAGAACGCACGCTGGGCGTCGCGATCCATTTCGCCAGATGGGTAAAGCAGCGTCGCATCGGCGCCGTGTTCGACGCAGACATCAAGTTTGTCTTGTGTTGAAGCAGCGGCAATAACGTGCGCGCCCATGGCTTTGCCAAGCTCAACAGCGGCCAGACCGACGCCACCAGCCGCGCCCATGACCAGCAATTTCTCGCCCGGTTTCAGCGCCGCGCGATCTTTCAGCGCATAATGCGATGTGCCATATGTCAACACCAGCGCAGAGGCGGTTTCCAAATCCATTTCATCGGGCACCGGAATGCACGAGGCTTCATGAATCGCCAATTCTTCGACATAGCCGCCATGCCCGCATGAACCTATGACGCGGTCGCCGACTTTCAGGTTTTTAACGCCCTCGCCAACTTCTTTGACCACACCAGCCACTTCGCCGCCTGGCGCGAATGGCAGAGGCGGCTTGAACTGGTATTTATTTTCGATAATCAGCACATCAGGAAAATTCACAGCCGCCGCATGCACTTGCAAAACAACCTCGCCTTTGCCAGCGGTGGGTGTGGCAATATCCTCGACAACCAATGTTTCTGGTGGCCCAAATTCTTTACATAGAACTGCTTTCATCGAAATCTCCCATTATTTGATGTCGCGGCACAAACCGCCGCTTAAGCTGAATTTTGACCAACATCATACGCGATGCGGCCTCAAAAAGAAGAGCAAAAATTAGCGTGCGCGCATAACAGCGCGAAAAAAGGTGACACCCGCTACAAGCGACCGTCGAGCGCGTCTCGCAATCGCGAAAACGCCAAGCGCAGGCGCGACTTCACGGTGCCCAAAGGCAAATTGCTCTGTTCGGCAATTTTGGCGTGCGACCAGCCATTGTAAAATGCCAGCCTGACCAGCTCTTTTTGCTCAGTTGGTAATTTTTGCAAAGCCTCGCGCACTTCCTCGCCTTCGCGCGCTTCAATCACTTCCTCATCCGGCTGGGCCGGCGCGTCGCCGATGAGGGCTGGATCATTGGCGTCGAGCTCTGGATATTTCTGGCTGCGCAAAATATCCACCCGCCGGTTCCGGGCGATGGTGAAAATCCATGTCGAGACAGCGGCTTTCTTGGCGTCAAACATATGCGCTTTGTTCCACACGGCCAGCATCGATTCTTGGGTGACTTCTTCGGCCTGCCCATCGCTCGAGCCAAGGCGCATAAGATAGCCCTTCACGCGCGGTGCGTAATAGGCGAATAGTTCAGCAAAGGCCTCGCGGTCACGATGTTGGGCGATTTGTTCAATGAGAAACGTAAAATGCGAAGCATCGCTCGCGGGATTCTCCGCCAATCTTGTGTTCTGCGTTGCAGGCCGGGTGTTCTGGCTGCTCATAATTGATCGGTTTCATCCTATATCACGGCGCGATAATCAGCACCAATAGTTACGACTTAACTTTATTCAGCGACACAAAGCAAGCTATAGAATTTGTCGGGCAATCAAGTTAATGTGCAGCCATGTTCAAAAAATCACTTATCACATCACCTATTACAAAGTCATCTGTGCGTCTGTTGGGGAGCTTGATGCTCGCTATCGGGCTGCTTCTGCCATTGCCCAGCCAAGCGCAAAGCCCCGCCAAAGGGGATGAGGCGGTTCAAACCTTCTCGCACTGGCGGCTTTTCGTTGAAGGCTCAGGGGCCAGCAAAACCTGCTTTATCCTCGGTGAGCCGACGCAAACAGCACCGAAAAACGTCAAGCGCGGGGCTATTTTTTTAACCATCACCCACCGCCCGGGGCAAGGTGTGCACAATGAAGTGGCGATATCCAACGGCTATCCATTCTCCGCCGAGTCCAACCCGTTTGCCCAAGTCGGCGGCACAGAGTTCGCTTTTTTCACCGGCGTGCAAGCCCGCAATGGTGCCGATAGCTGGGCCTGGTTGCGCGATTTAAACAATCAGACAGAGCTGGTCACAGCCATGCAGCGCGGCAAGACGTTGGTTTTCAAAGGCACCTCATCGCGCGGCACGCTGACCACTGACACCTATTCCCTGAGCGGGGTCACCGCCGCCACACGCGCGCTCGACGCCGCTTGTCCGGCTTCCTAGGCCCCCTCCATGCAAATCCTTGACCCATCTGCCGAGGCGGTTAGCGCCAATTCGAAGCCCAGTCTCAGCGGGCTAGACCGGCAAAGCTTGGCAGCGCGTCTGAGCGATATTGGCGTGCCGGAAAAACAAATCCGCATGCGGGTCAACCAAATCTGGGGCTGGCTCTATACCCATGGCAGTCGCCATTTCGACGATATGACCAATGTATCAAAAGATGTCCGCGCCAGCCTCGCCGAAGCCTATTCGCTGGATCGGCTGGAAATCGCCGAGTCGCAATTCTCCGATGATGGCACACGCAAATGGTTGTTTCGCCTCGCCGACGGGCAACTGGTCGAGACGGTTTACATCCCCGAGGCGGATCGTGGCACTTTGTGTATTTCCAGCCAAGTCGGCTGCACGCTGACCTGCCGGTTTTGTCATACCGGCACGCAAAAATTAGTGCGAAATCTCGAAGTAGCTGAAATCGTTGGGCAATTAGTCTCAGCCCGCGATGAACTGCAAGACTGGCCGACCGGCACAAGCCAAAGCAATACCGGCAATCGCCGGATTACCAATATTGTGATGATGGGCATGGGCGAGCCACTTTATAATGTCGACAATGTGGCCAGCGCGCTGAATGTGATGAGTGACGGCGACGGCCTAGGCGTCTCTAAGCGCCGCATCACCCTGTCGACCTCCGGCGTGGTACCGGCCATTCCTGCTATGGGCGGCGCCACTGGCGTGATGCTGGCGATTTCTCTACATGCCGTGCACGATGAATTGCGCGACGAGTTGGTGCCGCTGAACAAAAAATACCCAATCGACGAATTGCTCGAAGCCTGCCGCCAATGGCCGGGGCTTTCTAACGCCAAACGCATCACCTTTGAATATGTCATGTTGAAAGGCGTCAATGATAGCGATGCCGATGCCCGCGCGCTGGTTAAATTGCTGGCTGGTATTCCGGCGAAAATTAATCTCATCCCGTTTAATCCATGGCCCGGCGCACCGTATGAATGTTCGAGCTGGGAACGCATTGAAGCGTTTGCCGACATCGTCAATCGGGCCGGTTATGCCAGCCCCGTGCGCCGCCCCAGAGGGCGCGATATTATGGCCGCTTGCGGCCAGCTCAAATCGGCGTCGGTGAAGCAAAGCGCGGCCGAGCGCAAAAAGGCCGAACTGGCCTCGCGCAATCTCACGCGGCCTGCTTAATAACTGGCTTAACGCCGAGTTGAGATTTTCTCGTTATCGCGTGTCACAAGCCTTGCTCCGGCAGGCGCGAGCGGTTAAAACGGCTCAACAAGCGGAGCAAAATTATGAGCGATATCAACAAAGTGGTTCTTGCCTATTCTGGCGGTCTCGACACATCCATCATCCTGAAATGGTTGCAGGATGAATATGCTTGCGAGGTTGTCACTTTTACCGCCGATTTGGGGCAAGGCGAAGAACTCGAACCAGCCCGGGCGAAAGCCGAACTGCTGGGCATTAAAGAGATTTATATCGAAGACCTACGCGAAGAATTTGTCCGCGATTATGTCTTTCCAATGTTCCGTGCCAATGCGCTTTATGAAGGTGTCTATTTGCTCGGCACCTCAATCGCGCGGCCACTGATTGCCAAACGGCAAATCGAAATCGCCGCCGAAACCGGCGCCCAAGCCGTGTGCCATGGTGCCACTGGCAAAGGCAATGATCAGGTGCGCTTCGAGCTCGGCTATTATGCCTGCAATCCAGATATCAAAGTAATCGCGCCATGGCGCGAATGGGATCTGAACAGCCGCGAAAAGCTGATCTCCTATGCTGAGATGCACCAAATTCCCGTGCCCAAAGACAAGCGCGGCGAAGCGCCGTTTTCAGTCGACGCCAATCTGCTGCACACCTCCTCAGAAGGCAAAGTGCTGGAAGACCCGAATGAGCCGTGCCCGGAATATGTTTTCCAACGCACGGTCAGCCCCGAAGATGCGCCCGACACACCGACCTTTATCGAAGTTGGTTTTGTAGCTGGTGGCGCGGTATCGATTGATGGCGAGAAACTGTCTCCGGCCAGCCTTTTGACGCGGCTCAATGAGCTGGGCGGGGCCAATGGTATTGGCCGCCTGGATTTGGTGGAAAACCGCTTTGTCGGCATGAAATCGCGCGGAGTCTACGAAACACCCGGTGGCACAGTTTTGCTGGCGGCGCATCGTGGTATTGAAAGCATCACCATGGATCGCGGTGCTATGCATCTGAAAGATGAGCTGATGCCGCGCTATGCTGAGTTGATTTATAACGGCTTCTGGTTCTCGCCTGAACGAGAGATGCTGCAAGCGGCGATTGATAACAGCCAGACCCATGTCACCGGTCAGGTCACGCTGAAACTGTATAAAGGCAGTGTCAGTGTGGTGGCCCGCACATCGCCCTTCTCGCTCTATTCAGAAGCGCATGTGACGTTTGAAGAAGACGCGGTATATGACCAGCATGACGCTGAAGGCTTTATCCGCCTCAACGCCCTGCGCCTGAAACTGCTCGGCCGCCGCAACAAATAAAACCAAACTGTTTTTTGCAAAACACACCCGGGCCGCTGGGCGGTGGCGTGTGCCTAGCCCTTGGCGAGAGATATGCTTTTGTGCTTATTTTGGTGAACCTCTGTCGCGCAGGTGGCAGATAAAGCATCCGGCCAACCGGAATTGGCTCACAATAACAAGAGGCAATCCAATGAATGGGACCACCACAACTCAATATGTCATTGCGTTTACAGTATCTTGTTGGGTGTTAGCAACGGCCATGGCGCAGGACACCATACCGGCCCAAAAAGCTGGCTGGTGTGTCGGCGCCAATCTTCTCGATAGGCAGGGCGTTGTTGACGATTATGGCGCGATTAACGGCACGGGCTACGGCGTGGCGATGGGCTATCGGCTGAAGGGGGGTCACCTGTCTTTTGAGCTAGAGCGGCAAGATTTCGCGTATGACAACGAAACCCAAAACGCAGAGGGCGTCACCGTCCGGTTTCATGACGCGGCCGCCGACATCACTATGTTGTCGCTTCTTTTGCATCTCAATCATGTCACATGGCGGCCCTTCGCACGGCTGACCTATGGCACGCTTGATTACAGCTACACGCTAACCAACCCAGAAGAAAGCCAGACTTTTGAAGACTCGCTAGACGGCTTCGTCTATGGCTTTGGTATTGATTTCGTGACCAGCGACAAAGTCGATATCCGGCTCGAATATGGGCAGCAGAATGAAGATATAGATGGCGTCAATATCGGCGCGCTGTATCGCTTTTAACGCCCTAAACCTCAATCTCATCGACGCCGGCTTGGCGGCAGGCGGCGGTCAGTGTGTTGCGCAATAGGCAGGCCACCGTCATCACCCCGACGCCACCGGGCACGGGCGTGATATGGGCGGCGTGTTGGCTGGCGGCGTCGAAATCGACATCGCCGACGAGTCGGGTTTTGCCTTCTTCGGCGGCGGGCACGCGGTTAATTCCAACATCAATCACACAAGCGCCGGGCTTGACCCAGTCGCCTTGCACCATTTGCGGCACGCCGACAGCGGCGACCAGAATATCGGCACTGCGGCACATTGCGGCCAAATCGGCGGTGCGCGAATGGGCCATGGTCACGGTGCAGTTTTCTTGCAACAGCAACTGCGCGACCGGTTTGCCGACCAAATTAGAGCGGCCAATCACCACTGCGTGTTTTCCAGTCAAATCGCCCAAGGCGCGTTTGGCCAAAATCACCGAGCCGGTTGGCGTGCACGGCGTCAGCGCCGGCAACCCAGAGACCAGACGGCCAGCATTTTGCGGGTGCAGGCCATCGACATCTTTTTCAGGGCTGATGGTATCAATCACCGCTTGCTGCGAAATTTGATCGGGCACAGGGAATTGCACCAACACACCATGCACATCAGGGTCAGCATTTAATTCCTCGACCTTGGCCAACAAATCGGCTTGCGAGGTGTCGGCCGGCAGGCAGTATTCAAATGAGTTCATCCCCGCCTCTTTGGTGGCGATGCCTTTATTGCGCACATAGACTTGCGAGGCGGCGTCTTCGCCAACCAGCACCACGGCCAGACCGGGGGTGATATTATGCTCTTTCTTTAGCGTGGCGACGGCGTCGCCAATGCGCTGACGCAGCTCGGCGGCTACTGCTTTACCGTCAATCAATTGTCCGGCCATCTAGTATCCCCCAGTGGCCATCGGCCCGAAAACTTCCCACATCAGATTGCGCAGGAACATCAGCCCCAAAAGTAAAATCAGCGGCGATAAATCAAGCCCGCCGACAGCCGGCAGAAAGCGGCGAATGCGGCGATAGGCTGGTTCGGTCAAGCGGCTCAGGGCGTCACCGACAAGATAGACATAACGGTTTCGCAAATTGATGACATTGAACGCAACCAACCAACTCAAAATGGCCGAGGCAATAATCACCCAGATATAGATTTGAATAATCTGACTAACGAGAGTCAAAAGCGCATACATAGACGATCTCCATTAGCGCCGAGGCGCGTTAGTGATAACTGCTCCGCTCACCGGTGTTTAGAGAGCCGTACCATCATCGCGTAGATAAATCGAGTCGCGCGGTTTTTCCATCACCTTCCGCACCATTGGCTCAAAAGCCTCAAGCGGCATGGAATCATAATTTGGGTCAAAAGCCGCTTGGTCATAAAGGTGGCAGAATTGCGCGGTATATTCGAAATGCTCATGGCCACGGAAATCTTCACGCGCATCGCGGTCTAGGCCGATATGGTGGAAGAAATAATAGCCTTGGAAAATCCCGTGATTTTGCAGCATGAAATAATTGGCGTCTGAGATAAACGGTTTCAAAATCGTCGCCCCCAGCTCGGCATGGTTAAATGTGCCCAGCAGGTCACCAATATCATGCAGCAAGGCGCAGACGACATATTCTTCGTCGCGGCCATCGCGGTGGGCGCGGGTGGCGGTTTGCAAGCTGTGTTCCAAGCGATCGACAGCAAAGCCGCCAGCGTCTCCCTGTAGCATTTTCAAATGTTCGAGAACCCGATCGGGTAGTGTTTTTGAGAATTTACCAAACGCAGCCGTCACTTTTGCATAGTCTTCTGCTGTGCCATCCACCATGGCGGTGAAGGTTGCGCGGTCTTCTGTATCATCAAGCATGGTCATCTCCCTTTTCCCGATAGATTGCCCAATTTAGGCGGTTTTGGCAATTGCAATCTAGCGACTTCCAGTTATTCTATCCCCGATATCACACAAAATAGGGAGTTAACGATGATTTCATATGTAACACTGGGGACCAACGACACGGAAAAAGCGCTGGCTTTTTACGGGCCGCTTTTGGCTGAGATGGGGGCCGAAAAAGTGCTCGATACCGGTCGCCTACACGCTTTCTCCACAGGCCCTGGCCAACCGATGCTGCTCATTGGTGCCCCTTGGGACGGCGAGAGCGCCAGCAATGGCAATGGCGCAATGGTCGCGATTGCCGTCGGTAGCCGCGAAAATGTCGACAAAATGCACGCCAAAGCCCTCGAGCTCGGCGCCTCAGATGAAGGTGCACCGGGCGAACGCATGGCTGGTTTTTATGGCGGCTATTTCCGTGACCTCGACAAAAACAAAGTTGTTTTCTGCCACTTCGGGTAATCCCTCAAGCGAGCTTACAGACCGGTCAGCGCCCTTAGCTATCTTCGGGTGCTGGCCGGTTGGGTGAGGCATAATTAGACGGCACCAGCCCTTTGAGCTGGTCGTAAAAGCCGTATACATGGGCCATATCCGCCTCAACATCGCCGGATATCGGCATCAAATGGTCGAGGCCGGCGGTCTTATTTTCAGTATCGACAAAAGCAATAATAACCGGCACGTCAGCCGCCTCAGCCATATGATAAAATCCGGTTTTCCAATGCGTGCGTGGGCTGCGTGTGCCCTCTGGCGTAATCAGCAAAATCATGTCGTCGTACGCGCTAAACGTACTGGCAAGCTCTTTCACCCGCGCCCCAGCGGCGCGACGGTCGACCGGTATGGCGCCGCAATAGCGCAAAAACGCGCCCAGCGGAAACCAAAAAATCGTGTGCTTAATCAGCACATTCATATTAATCCGCAGGGCGAAAACAATCATCAGAAACAGCAGAAAATCCCAGTTTGATGTGTGCGGCGCGGCCAAAATAATCGCCTTGCGCGGCGTCCCGTCCAGTCGATTTTCAGCCCGCCAGCCAATCAGCCGCAAAACCACCAAGCTGATGGCGCGCAAAATTGGTGCAAGGATGGGCGTGTTAAATATTGTCGTTCTCATGGGCTTTGGCTCAACCTTTTCAACTCATTCGTGTTGCGTCTGTGCTACGTCGCTCAGAGTTATCTATATTGAGGGCTAATTCAAGCGCCAATCGTACCGGGTCGGGGTTAAATAAGCGCCAGACTATCGTGATGCAACGCCTGATAGCCGGAGCGTTCAGCCATCACCGCAAACATCTCATCGCCACGCTCGGTGCGTTCGACCAGCATCGCCGACAACACCCCCATCAAAAAGCCGGTGAAGGCATATCTGCGATAATCGTGCCACGCCCGTTGAAAGTCATATTGCCCCTCGGGCAGGCCAAGCCGCTCGAGATAACCGGCCACCAGCGCCTCCTCATGGGCGGCGCGCTCGGCTGGGTCGGCGAAACTTGTCGAAATGCAATAGGCCACGTCCGGCATGGGCGGGCCAGCGCTCAGCGTCTGCCAATCGAGAATAACCGCGCGCCGATTGGCATCGTAAAACAGCATATTATCGAGCCGGAAATCGCCATGCGACAGCACCGTAGGGTCGTCTTCAATGCTCGTATAGCGGTCATAGCGATCGACCAGCTTCTGCCCCATATCCATAATGGCTGGCTCAATCCGCCCCTGATAGCGGGCACACCATTCGGGATACACACCGACCAGCAACTGGCCGATAAATTCTTTGCGGCCTTTGCCATAATTCAACCATGGCGTCTCTGGCAGTTGCGGGTCATTCCACGCTGCGGCGTGCAGCAAGGCGGCCTCATTCAGGGCTAAAGCCACATCGTCGGCGCCACAGCCCCGCATTTGCGAGATTTGTTTGGCCGGTGCCATGTCTTCCATCAGCATCACAAAACTGCCAATGTCGCCCTCATCCAAGCCGACGAAATAGGTGTAAGGCGCGCGCACCGGCACATGGGCGGCGTAGTCGCGATACCAATTGGCTTCGATTTCATACAGGTTCATATTGCGCGCTGTCTCGCGGCTGGTCTCATCGGCCGCCGAACATTTGGCAATCACCGTCGCTGGCCCCTCGCCATTGGCCCAATCAAGCGTCAAGCGGTAGCTATCGCCGACCTGCCCAGTGCCGACCGGTGTGTAAGAAAAACCTGTCAAAGCCGCCGCCGCAAAGCCGAGCTTTTCGGCCAGCCAGTCAGCGGTCATTTTTTCGGGATGATCAAGCAATCCACTCATCCAACAATCCTATCCAGTAAATCGTTAAACCCGCTCGGCTGGTGCGGGCCGATGAATAATTGCTCAATCACGCCCTGCCCGTGATGGGTGTGCTGGCCGGCGCTCAGCGTCACATCGGTGAGGCATTGAATGTGCAAATTCTCCATCTTGCCGGCCTTCAAATCAGCCTCGGCTTGGTTCAGGTCGATGCTGTCGCACACCACTTTCAGCGGCCCGTGATGGCAGCCATGGCTCCATTCAGGGTGGGTGTAGCCCAGCCCTTGCATGTAGAAAACCCGCCCCTGCGGCGCGAACTCTACCCCAGTCTGATCGAGGTCTAGTTGCAGCCCCGAAATGCGGCGTGTGCCGTCGCTATACTGCGTCTCAAGGGCGGGGCGCTCGACCTCAAGCCGCGTGCCTGCCGCCAAATCATCAATCAAAGCACGGCGGTTCCAAGCCTCGCCAGCCCCGTCATCATTGCTATGGAAAAACACGCAATGGTCGGTAAAATTCAGCGGCGTCCACAGCCAATAAAACTGCGGCGGCTCAGCGGGCACGGTGATTTGCGGGTCTTTTTCACCGATTGGGCGCAAACCCCAGCTTCTATCGCGTGTGCCGTGAAAGCCGTCGACCGCAATGGTCTCGCCATTCAACCGTAAGCTGCCCTGCCAGCTGATATTTTGCGTCGCGCGCGTGTAATCCATAAACAACCGCGTGCCTTGCCTACGGGTAAAGCGCGGCTCCTCAATCGCCCGATGCCGCGCAGTGGCGGTGAGAGTGCCGGTCAGGCCATGCTCATTATCGGCAATCACCAGACGGGTTTCCTGCATCGGTTTGACAATTTCCACCGCCAAAGGGCCGATGTGCAAATCAAGTCGATCGCCGAGCATTTCTTTTGAGGCGCGGACATTATATTGCTGGTCGCCAATCGACAGGCAGAAACTGGCATCCATAATATTGAGCTGCGGATAGACGCCCAGCGCGGCGGCAAAAAACACCGAACCATCGCGGCTATAGCCGTTGAAAAAGAAACGGTCATAAAAATTGCGGTCAGCGCCAGAAAACGCCATCGGTTCTGGCGTCTGGTGCAGCGGGTAATCATCAGCAGGGGTCAGCATAGAAAAACGTCTCCTGAATTACATGGCGGAAATGCCGCCATCAATCTTCAGCTCGGCACCGGTCATGAATTTGCTTTCATCACTGGCCAGATAAACCACCGCATAAGCAACATCATCGGGGTCACCAATGGTTTTCAGCGGCACCTGACGGGCCAGTTTAGCGGTCAATTCTTCACGGCTACCGCCAGCCACCATTGGATCCAAAATCGGCGTGTCGATAAAGGTCGGATGAACCGAATTGGAGCGGATATTATAGCCGCGATGGGCGCAATGCAGCGCCACGGATTTCGACAGCAACCACACCCCCGCCTTGGCCGAGTTATAGGCGGCCATATTGTGTCCGGCGATGAGGCCAGCGATCGATGAAATATTGATAATCGAGCCGGGCGCGTGGTCGCGCATCAGCGGGATGGCATATTTACAGCCGAGGAAAACGCTGTCGACGTCAACTTCATGGACTTTCTTCCATGTCGCGAAATCCGTGTCCTCAACCGTCGTGCCGCCGCCAATACCGGCATTATTGAGCAGCACATTAAGCCCGCCCATATCCTCATGCGCGGCGGCTAGGGCGGCTTTCCAGTTTTCTTCATGGGTCACATCCAGCTGATAGGCAAAGCCTTGGCCGGGATAGGCGGCGTTAATTTCATCGGCAACGGCGGCTGCGCCTTCGCTGTTAATATCGCTGACCGCGACTTTGGCGCCTTCTTTGGCCAGCATCAGTGCCGAGGCGCGCCCCAGACCCGAAGCCCCACCGGTTACAAAAGCCATTTTACCCGCTACACGCATTTACGTCTCTCCATCAGATTTAGATTTTTCAAAAAACGCCCGCACCGCCTGTTTGTTCTCCTCCGAACCAGTCAGCAGGGCATATTGTTCGCGGTCCATGAAGGACGTCGCATAATTCAGCGCATAAGCATGAGCGTTCACCGCTTGCTTGCTCATCCGCACCGGTAGCGGTGGCAAGGCCACTACTTTCTCTGCCAGTTGGCGGGCTTTGGCCCGCGCCGCGCCCTTGGGCGTCACGAAATCGACCAAGCCCCATTGTTCGGCCTGATCCGGTGCAATGTCTTCGCCGAGAATAATCACTTGTTTGGCGCGCGACGGCCCAATCAACGCGGTGATGCGCGGATTCGCCTGCCAGCTCATATTAATCCCAAGCGGGACTTCCGGCAGGCGCAATAGCGCGTCATCGGCGCACACCCGCCAATCGCATGACACAGCCAGCGCAAGGCCTCCGCCCAAGCAATAGCCCTCAATGGCGCAAATCGTTACCTGCTCCAGCTCCTCCCACGCGGCGCACATATCAGGCCCGAGCAATAAGGCTTGGCGTTGCTCTAATTTGCCCATGTGATGGGTGCGCATGTTAGGGTCCTTCAAATCTGCGCCAGCCGAGAAAACCGGCGTGCCAGTCAGCACCACCGCATGGCTTTCAATATCGGTTTTGAGCCAGCGCGCGACATCGCGCAAACCGCTCATAATCGCGTGAGACAATGGGTTTCGTGGGTTATCGCGCTGCAGCGTCACCGTCGCAATGCCGCCCTCATGGCTTAGCGTTAACCCCTCGGGCAAACTTGGCAATAACATTTCAGATGAAGACACAGGCACCCCTTCCTTGGCTTGTGACAACGTCATTTAGACAGTCAAAGCCTATCAGGAATTGCATCAGGTTCAAGGGTAATGGTGCTGGCGCCGTCCTCATCAGCACAAGCGGTGCTGTTCTGTTACATAGTACTCTGACACATGATTGCAGTTTTCCTCGTTCTTTGAAATTGCGCGCCACGCTTCATGGTCGAGCCTTAAGCCAAAGAACACCCTGGAGCAAAGAAGGGAGAGCCCCTCCCCCATTTTTTGTAGAGATGCAATCAAGCTAAGCGACGTATCAACGCTCAGTTAATCCATGGTGTCTGCGGGTTTGCCCCACTGACAACACTGCGATTAACCTTGTCGCAATTAGGTAGAGGGGCAACACGGCTATTTTTAATTTATTTATTTAAAAGAGTTTATTTCTCTCAATAACGGGGTTTTGCGCCTGAGAGAAATTTAGATACAAAAAAACCGCCCTTTCTAAAGCGCTGAAAGAGCGGGTTTCTTTGGGCTGTCAGCGATTCCCGCTCGGGAGCCGCGACAACGAGCTGATTAATTGCTCAGTGCATGGCTCAGAATGCCTGGGTCACCATACAGCAAGACTGTGTCGTCTGGGCCACTCGATGCGGTGGCAAAACTTTTACGGTCTGAGCGGACAGTCGCGGTAAAACTCTTGCCGCTATCCTCTGAAACCAGCACCGAGCCGGACAGGCCCGCCAAGACAATGCGGCCATCGGCCAATTGCGTGCCGCCTGAGATGGAGCGGTCGGAATTGGTTGCCGATTTGACCCATGTTTCACCACCATCAGCGCTAACGAAAGCATTGCCGCGCATGCCCCACACCAAGATGGCGCCATTTTTCAAAGACATGCCGCCCCAGAAAGAGCCGTCATACGGTGTGTTGACGGTTTCGAAGGTCACGCCTTTGTCGGTCGAGCGATAAATCGTGCCAAACTCAGCCGGGATATACACCGCGCCATCAGCGCCGACGAAAATGTCGTTAAGGTGGAAGTCATCATAGCTATCGGCGATCAGCGAACGCGATGTCCATGAGGCGCCGCCATCATTTGTGCTCAGCACAACCGAGAAGCCACCAACGGCAATACCATTGGTTGGCGATGAGAAGTAAATACCGAAAAGCGGGTTTTCGCCGCGACGCTCATTATATTGCAGCGTCCAGTTTTCACCGCCATCTTCAGTTTTCATAATGGTAGCTTCGTGACCGACCGCGTAGCCAATTTGCTCATTGACGAACATCACTGTGGTCAGTGTATTGCGGGTCGGGACATACTCGGCCTGACGCCAATTGGCGCCCATATCATCAGAAAGCAGCACATGGCCATACTCGCCAACGGCAACCAGACGGGCGCCGACTTCCGCGACATCAAGCACCAGCGCTTTGGTGGCATAGGCACTTGCCTCGGCATATTCATGCGGCTCAACGGCGTGACTTGGCTGGCTCATTGTGAGACTGACGGACACCCCAACAGCCAGCGCAAAAGTTAAGCTGGCAAAGTGATTGCTGATTTTTGTAGAGACAATTTTGAGTGACTTAAATGACATATTTTTCTCCCTGATGCGGTCTCCCTCCCGCAAATTGAGGGGCCAGAATAGGCGCTGGCCTAGCCGCATGCAAGAGGCAAAAGGCCACAATCGGGGAATTATTCATCCACCGAGGTTACGCCTTGCTGCGGTCCGCAAAGGCTGTTGATTAGCGGCCCAAGCGGCGAATATTCGACGGTGTGTATCGGTTTGGCTTGAGATGATCAGCTTGGAAGTTAATCGGTTTTTCCTCGTTGAGCAGTCCCAGCATGAGATAGCGCCCGACAACCAGATCATAGACTGTTGCCCCTGAGCCACCGCATAGAGGCACATCATACTGCACCCCGCCGCCGAGCTCTTGAACCCGCCATAATTGCCCACGACCATCATAAATCTCAGTGGCGACAATGCCTTTGGTGTCTTCATCAATATAGAAAACCCGTTTGGCATAGACGTGACGGAATTCTGGTTTCAAAGATCCGACAACTTCCCATACACGGTGCTTCTCATAGCGCATGACATCTTGGTTGATATGTTTGGGGCCAACCATGTCTTTATATGTGGTCAGCACGCGGCGGAAATTGTTATAGGCGATGAATTTCTCTGAACGCCCACGCACCGTCCAATTAAACCGGTCTGGCGCGCCATTATAGCCGCCAAAGCTATCTGAAGTGGTGATGCCGTCTGAGTTGGTGCCCGGGTTATCATAGGCAATCGTCGGGGCACGGCGCACACGGCGCGTACCGGGGCTATATGTCCACGCACGGCGCGCTTCCACCGCCATATTCAGCGTCTCTTGCACCAATACCACATAGCCAGCGCTGCGCGCCGGTGCCTTGGTTTGCAGCAGATAGAGAATAGACGTGTTGTTGAGGTCTTCGGCCCGCGACATTTGCGGATCTGACCAGCGGAAGATGGCGTCATCATGCACGGTGACTTCATAGTAATCGCCAAGCTGGTTCACCGGAATGGCGGTGAACTCGCGCTGCAATTTGAAACTGCGATAGCGCAAAGTGTGGTTCCACACCAATTCCAAGCCATTATTTGGGATTGGGAAAGGCGAGGCCATAATCGCTTCGCTGACGCCATTGCCCTCAGCGACCAATTCGCCGATCAGTGCATTTTTGCGCGCCGCTTTATAAACAAACTCAGGGTTGGCGCAGGTGCGGTGGCTTGGATAGACATCCAAGAAATAAGTGTCGTGGCGCTCGATCAACGCCTTCTGCCCGCGCGTGATAAACGCATCATATTCTTCGGTATTGTCTTTAGTGATGCGGAATAAAGGCTTTTCATCAGCGAACGGGTCGGGCAAATGCTCGCCCGCCACATAGCCTATGCCCTCGGGTGGTGAGGTCAGGCCACCTGTCCATGCCGGAATCGAACCATCGGCATTACCGGCCCGCTCTGAGCCGAGCGGCGTCAGGTCTTGGTCGAGACGGGCTGCTTGTTCGGCTGGCACTTTGGCCTGTGCGGTTACTGTGAAACCGAGGATAAAGAGTAAAGATATAAGCTTACGCATCGGCGTGCCTTCCCTATTGTCTGTCGTCCGAACCCGCTCTCAAGGGTCGGCGGTTTGATAATCTCTGACACTATGAGTGTCACATTCTTGACTTAACTTTAATCAAACTGCCCTCAACAAGGCAAACAAAAAGCAAATAAAAAAGGGCGGTGCCGAGGCACCGCCCTTAATAGCCTTACACTGTTTAGATTAACGGCCGAGACGACGGACGTTAGCAGGAGTGTAGTAATCTGGTGTCAGACGTTCCAGACCAGTTACGAAGTTAGCCGGACGGCCAGACTTCATCCCAAGGCCGAGGTAACGACCAGCCAGAAGGTCATAGGTGAACTCACCACCAACAGTCCAGCAAACATGGGCTTCAGGACGGTAGTCAGGTGCCTGACCGATTTCCTGAATACGCCACAGTTCACCGCGACCATCATACATTTCGCCAGCAGTCATTTGATTGCTGTCTTCGTCCATGCGCAGAACGCGCTTGGCATAAATGTGACGGGCGCCACCTTTCAGATTACCTTCAACAACCCACTGACGACGCATTTCGTAACGCATCGCATCAGAGCTGGCATGGCCTTTCTGAAGCAACTCACTGTATGGCGTCATAACAGCATTGTAGTTGTTCTGCTGAGACAATTTTTCC
>JAHEIG010000081.1 GCA_024639515.1 Rhodobiaceae bacterium
GGCGTTTATGGCATTGAGTTTCCGGTGATTACCATTGCCGATATGGTGCGGGCGCAAAGCCTGTTGCTCGACCATTTGGGGATCCCCGATTTATTCTGTGTGATTGGCGGCTCCATGGGCGGCATGCAAACACTAGAATGGGCGGCGGCGCATGGCGACCGCGTGTTCTCGGCTGTGCCAATTGCCACGGCAGCGCGCCACTCATCGCAAAACATCGCCTTCCATGAAGTTGGCCGCCAAGCAGTGCTGGCCGATCCAGAGTTTCACGCAGGCGCCTATCACGAGCACAATGCGCGCCCGCGCAAAGGCTTAGCGGTGGCGCGTATGGCGGCGCATATCACTTATTTGTCAGAAACCGCCCTGCACCGGAAGTTTGGCCGTAACTTGCAAGACCGCGAGGCGGTGACCTATGGCTTTGACGCGGATTTTCAGATTGAAAGCTATTTGCGCCACCAAGGCATGACCTTTGTCGAACGCTTTGACGCCAATAGCTATCTCTACATCACCCGCGCGATGGATTATTTCGACATTGCCGCCGACCATGGCGGCAGTCTGGCGACGGCTTTTCAAGGCACCAAAACACGGTTTTGTGTGATGTCTTTCACCAGCGACTGGCTGTTTCCGACCAGCGAGAGCATTGACCTTGTGCGGGCGTTAAATGCCGCCGGTGCCAATGTTAGCTTTGTTGAGATTGAGACCGATAAAGGCCATGACGCATTTTTGCTCGATGAGCCGGAGATGACCTCAACCCTAGCCGGTTTCTTACGGGCAGCAGCGCGTGATCGGGGGCTGGCATGATAGATCCAAAAGCATCTGCCAGCGGCAATCTGGCCGACAAGCGCATCGATTTGATGCTGATCGCCGACATGGTCGATAGCGGCACGCGAGTGTTGGATATTGGCTGCGGCGAAGGCGAATTGCTGGAACTGCTGGTCGAACGCCGGCAAGCCGATGGCCGTGGGCTGGAATTGAGCCAACGCGGGGTTAATGCCTGCGTGGCCCGTGGGCTGTCGGTTGTGCAAGGCAATGCCGATACCGATTTGTCGTATTATCCCGACAATGGCTTCGACACGGTGATTTTGAGCCAAACCCTGCAAGCCACCCAAAGGCCGCGCGATGTGTTGAGCGAAATGGCGCGGATCGGCCAAAGGCTGATTGTCTCTATTCCGAATTTCGGCCATTGGCGGGTGCGCACCAATCTGCTGCTGCAAGGGCGGATGCCAGAAACCAATGCGCTGTCGACCTCATGGTATGAGACTGCGAATATTCACCTGTGCACGCTGCTCGACTTCACCGAATTATGCGACACGCTCGACCTCAAAGTCGAACGCTGCATCACGCTGAATAATGGCCGCGCCCGCAAAATCGCCGGTGCCCCCGGGGTTTGGCAAAACCTGACGGCTGAGCAAGCGGTGTTTGTCCTCAATCGCGGATAATCTGACACAATAGCGCCAATTAGCGGCGCGGTAGGTTTTGAGAAAACGCCGGTCGCGGTAGACCAGCGACCGGGAGACGCACGCGCTTTTGCTGTTTCAGCGGGGCCGGAACCCGCTTCACCGCCTCAACCAACCAGACGCCATTGACCTGTGGCGAGATATAGCGGCTCAGCCCTTCAATGGCAACCAGACTATGCATCAACCGCACCGGCAAAAACGGCGGCATCAGCAATCCGGCGCGGAAACGAATTTGGTCAAAGCCGGTTTGCTGCATAATCGTGCGCAATTGGCCACGGCTAAACGGGCGGCCCATGCCAAACGGTGTGCTGTCGCCCCTCGCCCAAAAGCCACTGCGATTGGGCACCACCAGAAGAACCCGGCCTCGCGGCACCAACACCCGCCAGAACTCGTGAAACAAAGCCTCGACATCGCGCGCCACCTCGACACCATGCACCCCAATCAAGCGGTTCACACTCGACTCGCGCAAGGGCAAACAGGCTTCTTCGGCCATCGCGATACGGCCATCAAGCTGGTCGTTTTCGAGCATCACCCCGATTTGCGACGGCATCAAAAAACGCCACTGCGCATGTGGCCACAAATCGGCAAATAGCGGCGTGCCAAAGCCATATCCGATGACGGTCTCGTCTGCCGCTTGCGCCGGTGTCGGCCACATATCGCGCATGCTGGCGGTCAGCCGTCGCTGGACATATTGCCCCAGAGGGGTGGCATAAAACGCCGCCAAATCTAGAATATCGACACTCATGCTCAGAAGTTTATACTGGGTACACGCTATTGCAACACTGTCGCCTTATATCGTCGACCGGCAGGGCTTGGAGGTTTAGAAGATGCGCCTGGAAATCGAACAGATAAACTGTCTCAGCGATAATTACGGCTATCTGGTGCATGACCCAGAAAGCGGCGAAACCGCTTGTATGGACACACCCGAAACCGCGCCAATTTTAGACCGCCTGCAGCAAAAGGGCTGGCAGCTCAGTTATATTTGGAACACCCACCACCATTTCGACCACGCCGGCAATAATCTCGAAATTAAACAAGCCACTGGCTGCACCATTATCGGCCCAGCTGGTGAAGCAGATAAAATTCCCGGCATTGACCGCGCGGTCGATCAAGGCGACAGCGTCCAGCTCGGGGCGCATGAGGCGCAGGTGCTCAATGTCGGTGGCCATACGCTTGGCCATATCGCCTATTACCTTCCCGCTACTGACAATGCGTTTGTCGGCGATGCGCTGTTTGCGCTGGGCTGTGGACGGGTGTTTGAAGGCACAATGGGGCAAATGTGGGACAGCTTGCAAAAGCTCGCCGCCCTGCCCGATGCAACGCAGGTTTTCTGCGCCCATGAGTACACCGCCGCCAATGCCGCTTTTGCCGCCACCATTGATCCGGACAACCAACAATTGAAAGACCGCATCGCCGAAATTGGCGCATTGCGGGCCGCCAACCAGCCGACCGTGCCGACGCAAATCGGCCTAGAACGGGCGACCAATCCATTTTTGCGCCCGGCTGATGCGGCCATTCGCGCGCATCTCGATATGCAAAGTGCCAGCGACGCCGATGTGTTTGCCGAAATCCGCGCCCGTAAAGATACGTTTTAGAAACCCGATAGAGTTGCCAAGTCCATGAGCGAAAAGCCTCTCCTGCGATATGTTCACCCCAATGGCCCGATCATTGAAGAACATAGCTGGGTCGACCCTGAGGCGGCCTTTGCCCCGCATGCTGAGAGCCATGGCGCGCTTTGGCTCGACTCGAGCGACCAGCAGCATCAGGCGGCGCGCTATAGCTTTATCGCCATCGCGCCATATCAGATTTACCAAGCCGATAGCGAGCAGGCCGAAACCACACTCGACGCCATCGCCGCCGACCTAAAAGCCCATGAAAACCTGTGGGATGATTTGCCAGACGCGGTCAGCGCATTGGTTCCGCCATTTCGCGGCGGGGCCGCCGGCTATTTCGGCTATGATATGGCCTCGGCGGCGGCGCTAAACCTCAGCCCGTCATCGACGCAAGCCGACGACGACCCGCTGGCCCTACCGGCGCTGCATATTGGCTTTTATGACACCGTCATCGGCTTCGACCATCTGGCTAAAAAATGCTTTATCATCGCCACCGGCCTGCCCGAAACCACGCCTGCCCTGCGCGCCGACCGGGCCAATAAAGCGCTCGCCAAATGGCGGCACATGCTGGTTGGCCTGCCCGCCACCGCCTTGCCCGACCCGTTGCCGGCACCGGCACTGGCGGCCCCGCTGCACAGCAATTTCACCACCGAAGGCTTTCAGCAAGGGGTGCAGAAAATCATCGACCATATTTTATCCGGCGATATTTTTCAGGCTAATCTGGCGCAAAGTTTTGAAGCCCGCCTGAACGCCAACGATAGCGGCTTTGCTTATTATCAGCGCTTGCGGCGTCTGTCTCCGGCACCGTTTTCCAGCTATAGCCGGTTTGATGGCTGGGCCATGGCCTCGGCCTCACCAGAGCGCTTTTTGCTGGCGCAAAATGGCCAGGTTGAAACCCGCCCGATTAAAGGCACAGAGCCACGCGGCGAGACGGCGCGCCATGATGCGGAAATTGCCGCCCGACTTTTGAACAGCGAAAAAGACCGCGCCGAAAATATTATGATTGTAGACTTGATGCGCAATGATTTGGCCAAATCGTGCCAGGACGGGTCGATTAATGTGCCCCAGCTTTGCGGGTTGGAAAGTTTCGCCAATGTGCACCATCTGGTATCCACCGTGCGCGGCACGCTGGCCGAGGATAAAACCCCGCTTGATGCGCTGCGTGTCAGCTTTCCCGGGGGCTCAATTACTGGCGCCCCAAAAATTCGCGCCATGCAAATCATCGACGACATTGAACCGAGCAAACGCGGCCCCGGCTATGGCAGTATTGGCTATATCGGGTTTGATGGCAGTATGGACAGCAACATCATCATCCGCACCGCCTTTATCCGCGACGACCGACTACGCTTCCACGTTGGCGGCGGCATTGTCGCTGACAGCCAACCAGCCCGCGAGTATCAAGAAACCCTGAACAAAGCGCGCGGCCTGATGCAGGCTTTGGGCGTCGACACCAACACGCCGGCTCAGGTGAAAGCCTCATGATTGTGGTGCCCCGATGATTGTGGTGATTGACCATTTTGACAGTTTTGTCGAAACCCTGGCCCGCTATGTCCGCGAGGCCGGGCATGAAACACGGGTGATGCTGCAAGACACGCCGCTGCAAGACATATTGGCGCTCGAGGCGGATGGGCTTATTCTTTCGCCCGGGCCGGGCGGGCCCGACACCACCGGCGTGACCCGTGACCTGCTGGCCCAAGCGCCGAATGATCTACCGATCCTTGGGGTTTGCCTCGGTCATCAAGCGCTGGCCGATCATTTCGGCGCGCCGATTGTGCGCGCCAAAGAACCGCGCCACGGCAAATCGTCGGTGATTAACCATAACGGGCACCGCATGTTCAAAGGGCTACCGAGCCATTTTCAGGCCGGACGCTATCACGCTCTGATTGCTGAAAACCTGCCCGAAACGCTGGAAGTCACAGCCAGCAGTGAGATTGGAGAAGTGATGGCTTTCGCGCATCGCACGCGGCCCGTCTATGGCCTGCAATTCCATCCCGAGTCGGTGCTGACCCCGCAAGGGCGGCAGATGATTGATAATTTCCTGACGCTGGCCAGCCCCCGCGTCGGCAGGCAGAGCGCATGATTTGGCTGAACGCAGAGCTACGCCCAGCGCAAGGGGCGTTGTCCGCCAATGATCGCGGCCTGCTGCTCGGCGAAGCGGTGTTCGAAACGATTTTGCTCAAAAACCGCGTGCCGCAATTCTGGCAACCGCATCTTGAGCGCCTGATGGCCGCTTGCGCCTATGCCGAATTGGCGACGCCTTATGATAGCGACACCCTGCGGCAAGCCGTCGATGCGCTATGCGCCGAGCATGAGCCAGCCGACAGGCAAGTATTGCGGATAACCGTTACTGGCGGTGATGGCGGGCGCGGCTTGGTACCGGCGCAACAAACAGCGCCAAACTGGATGCTGCAAATCAGCCCTGCGCCGCCGCCGCCCGATTTATGGCGCTTGGTCGAAACCGCGCATCAGCGCGACAGCGGCACGGCGTGGCACAAAACCACCGCCTATCTGGAAAACATCCGCGCCCGTCGCGAGGCGCTGGCACTTGGCGGCGATGAGGCGCTATTGTTCAACCAGCACGATGATTTGGCCTGCGCCGCCGCCGGAAACTTATTCCTCGGCTATAATAATCGCTTGCTGACCCCGCGCCTGAGTGACGGGGCACTGGCCGGAATTGTGCGCCAGCAAGTGCTGGCACTTCAGAGCGTGACGCTCGATGGCCATCACTGGCAGATTAGCGAAGCCGCGATCAGCCGTCAGACCACCAATGAGGCACAGTTTATTTTATTGACCAATAGTGTGATGCAAGTGGTGGCCTGTTATATCGCCCCTGAAGGCGGGCGCGGCACCAGCAAACGTCAGGCACAAAAAATGGCAGCGCATCTCAATGATGCCCTGCCATATTGTAATGCTTAACCGGCCTAAGCCGGTATCTGCCGAGACGGTTTAGTCTTTTGCTGGCAGAACTTGGCGGCCACGATACATGCCGCTTTTCAGATCAATGTGATGCGGACGGTGCAACTCACCGCTATCCGGGTTTTCGACATAAGTCGGGTTTGCCAGCGCATCAGCCGAGCGGCGCATGCCGCGCTTTGATGGGGTTGTTTTTCGCTTTGGAACAGCCATAGCTTATCTCCTGAATTTCAGTTGGCGTTATATACGCTATCAAATAGGCGGCGTCTAGAGCTAATCGCCACCGGATTTGGCTTATTCGGCGGATACCCGCCACATTTTACCGTCATCCCCTTCGGTGAGCATATACAAAGCCCCATCAGGGCCAGTGGCGATGTTGCGCACCCGATCACCGACTTCACCAAACAGCTTTTCGCGGTCGCCGGCTTGCGTGCCGTTCATATCGACCCGCTCAACATTGTTAAACAGCAATGAGGTGACAAAAATATCGCCCTCCCATTCAGGGAATTGCGTGCCACGATATAACGTCGCGCCGCTGAGCGCGATGGATGGTGCCCAGTAAGCCGTCGGCTGGGTGGTGCCTTCATATTCGGTGTAAGGGCTGATGCGGGCGCCGGAATAATCCAGACCATAAGTGGCTTTCGGCCAGCCATAATTCTTGCCCGGTTCAATCAGGTTCAGCTCGTCGCCTCCGCGTGGGCCGTGTTCGGTTTCAAACACCGCACCAGTTTTCGGGTCGACAAGAATACTCTGCGGGTTGCGGTGTCCGTAAGACCAGATTTCTGGCTGGGCCGGTGCTTTACCGACAAATGGATTATCAGCTGGCACTTTGCCAGTATCGGTGACCCGCACAATGGCGCCGTAATGATTGGTTAGGTCTTGCGCTTCCTCGCGATAGTCAAACCCGTCGCCATTGGTAATCAGCAGGGTTTTATCGGCCATAAACGCCATGCGCGCGCCATAATGCACGGCTGTGTCGCGTTTCGGGGCGGCTTCAAAAACCGTCTGCACATCCGCCAGCGCCTCGCCGGTGAAACGGGCCCGCACCACGCGCAATGTGTTGGCTTCTAAAGTGCCGACAGAAAGCGACAGATAAATCAGTTGATTGTTTGCGTAATCGGGATGCAAAACCACATCCATCAGCCCGCCTTGGCCGGCATACAGGCTCTCAGGCACGCCAGCGACCGGGGTCGCGACCAGCTTATTATTGCGGATAACCCGCAACTGGCCAGATAATTCGGTGACCAGGATATCACCATTTGGCAAAAACGCTTGCGCCCACGGGCTGTCTAACCCATTGACCACTTCTTCTATTTTGTAATCGGCGGCCTGCACGGTGGCGGCGCTGATACTGGCGACAAAGCCCAAAACGGCTAATTTGCGGCCGATTTTCGTAATTGTTAGCATTTTCATTGTTTCCGCCTTTCCCCCGACTTTCGGGTCGCCCATGGCAACCTCTTGAACGCTCATTTTTTATCACAGCCCTTGCAAACTCGCCACGATTAATCATCATGGCTAGCAGTTGATTTATAAAGGCTTTCTAATCTATATATAGCTCTCATGCATGGAGTAGAAAATGGCTAGGTTTTTTCCGTCAATCGCGCAGCTTGCTGCATTTGTTTCGAGCGCAGTTTTACTGACGGTGCTTCTCATCATTGCCTCGTCGCAATTTGCCCTCGGCGCGTTAATTCAGATGGGGGTTTCTATCCCTTTCGCCGTGCGCCTAGATACCACGCTGCATGATTTGGCCAATATGTGGCCGCTGATTGCGCCGATTTTTGGCATCGGCCTATTGATTGCCATGATTGTCGCCGGCTTTATCGCCCGCTGGGTCGGTATCCTGCCAGATTTGGTTTACGCATTGGCTGGCTTTGCCGCCGTTGGCGTCACCATTTGGGCGCTGCAAGCGCTTTTGCAAATCACCGCCATCGCCGCCACCCGCGAGCTCGATGGCGTTATCGTGTTCTGCCTAGTGGGTGGGTTGACCGGCTATATCTATCATCGCGCGGCGGTGCGTTTGTCGTCGACCCGTTAGGGCCGACGCTTTACGCAACCGTCAAGCTGAGCTTACAGGCTGATTTAGAGGCTGGCCTTATATTCCAGACGACGCGCATGCAATAGCGGCTCAGTGTAGCCACTTGGCTGCGCCCGACCCTCAAACACCAGATCACAGGCCGCCGCAAAAGCGATGGATGTGTCGAGCTTATCAGCCATAGGAATATACTCGCCATCGCTGGCATTTTGTTGGTCCACAACCGCCGCCATGCGCTTCATGGTTTCCATCACTTGCTCTTGTGTGCAAATGCCGTGATGCAGCCAATTGGCGATATGCTGGCTGGAAATCCGCAACGTCGCACGGTCTTCCATCAGGCCGACATCGTGAATATCTGGCACTTTCGAGCAGCCAACGCCATGGTCGATCCAGCGCACAACATAGCCAAGGATACCTTGTGCGTTATTGTCGAGCTCTTGCTGAACATCTTCCGGCGACCATTGCGGGTGGCTTTCGACCGGCATAGTGAGGATTTTTTCGAGCGGCGCGCGGCTGCGTGATTTCAGCTCATTTTGCACCGCTTCGACATCGACTTGGTGATAGTGAATGGCGTGGATGGTCGCCGCCGTCGGTGACGGGGCCCAGGCGCAGTCGGCACCAGCGCGTGGCTGACCGATTTTTTGCTCCAGCATGGCGGCCATCAAATCAGGCATCGCCCACATGCCTTTACCAATCTGCGCGCGGCCTTGCAGACCACATGACAGACCAATATCAACATTCCAATCCTCATAGGCATTGAGCCAACCCGACGCCTTCATATCGGCTTTGCGGATCATTGGACCCATTTCCATAGAGGTGTGAATCTCGTCGCCTGTGCGGTCGAGGAAGCCGGTATTGATGAAAATAACCCGCTGCTTGGCGGCGCGGATGCATTCTTTCAGGTTCACCGTGGTGCGGCGTTCCTCATCCATAATACCGACTTTCAGGGTCAGCGGCGGCAGATCCAGCGCGCTTTCAACAGCCGCGAATAAATCATTGGTGAAGCCAACTTCTTCCGGCCCGTGCATTTTTGGTTTCACAATGTAAACCGATCCGGCGGGGCTGTTTTTCTGGCTGGCGTCGGCTTTGCTCAAATCATGTTTGGCTAGCAAACCTGTCATCACCGCATCCATAATGCCTTCTGGGATTTCGTCACCACGGTCATCAAGAATCGCCGGATTGGTCATCAGATGGCCAACATTCCGGATCAACATGGTCGACAGACCCGGCAGGGTGAAAGCCGAGCCATCGGGTGCTGTGTAATCGCGGTTCGGGCTCAGGCTGCGGGTCATGGTGCGACCGCCTTTTTGCATCTCAACCGACAAATCGCGGCGCATCAGGCCGAGCAGGTTGCGATAGGCTTCGACTTTGTCTTCGGCATCGACAGCGGCGACTGAGTCTTCACAATCCATAATCGTTGTGACGGCTGATTCAAGGAACACGTCAGCGACATGGGCGCTATCGTCTTTGCCGATATTATGCGTCGCATCAATCCAGATTTCGGCGTGCAGATCATTGTTTTTCAGCAGCACCGCCTCTGGCGCATCAGCCGCGCCACGATAGCCGACAAATTTCTCGGGGTGTTGCAGGCCGGCTTGACCGCCAGTATGGGTCGCTGCCAGCGCTCCATCAACCACCTGGTACAGCGTCACATCAGCGTGTGAGGCACCAGCCAGCGGGGCAATATCGTCCAGCAAGGCTTTGGCGCGACGAATAACTTCGGCACCACGGTCTGGGTTGTAAGAGCCGACAGGGGCGAGATCACCCTCTTGCGGGATAACATCAGTGCCGTAGAACGCATCATACAGGCTGCCCCAACGCGCATTGGCCGCATTCACCGCAAAGCGGGCATTTTTCACCGGCACCACAAGCTGAGGGCCAGCGATTTTGGCGATTTCATCATCAACATTGCTGGTTTCAATGGTGAAGTCTGGTCCTTCTGGCACCAGATAACCGATTTCTTCGAGAAACGCTTTATAAGCATCCGCGTCATGCGGCTGGCCTTTGCGGGCCAAATGCCATTGATTGATTTGCTCTTGCAAATCGTCACGCTTGGCGAGCAGGGCTTTGTTGGTGTCGCGATGGGCGTTGAGCACGGTCGCGCAAGCGGACCAAAACGCTTCGGCGGAAACATCGGTACCGACGGTCGCTTCTTGGGCAACAAAATCGGCTAGCTCTTTGTCTATTTGCAGACCTGAAATGGTTTCTCTCTGGCTCATCGTGGTTTCCTTCCGCATCGCGTGAAATAGTTAACGTGTCACTTAATCAGACCGTTTTATAGCCAGAAACATACGCAAGTGACCAGCAAATATCTTGCTTTGGCCGGAGCTATTTGAGGATATTTCGCAATTTCGCTTCATACTCTCGGTCGAGACGGTGAATCTTCAACAGCGCATAACCGACCCATGAAAGATAAGCCGCCCCGAGCATCAGAAAAATCCATAGCCTTTCACTGCCTGCCGCTTACGCCGTGGCGAATGCCAGCCCGTGCTTTTTTGATGCCGTCACCTTGACCACATCGCCATCGCCGACCTCGCCTGCCAATAATTTATCGGCCAGCGTGTTTTGCACTTCTTGTTGG
>JAHEIG010000095.1 GCA_024639515.1 Rhodobiaceae bacterium
CCCGCCAACGGTGACTGGTTCGAGCTTGGCCACCGGCGTCAACGCCCCTGTGCGGCCGACCTGAATGTCGATGGCTTGTAAAATCGTCGTCGCCTGTTCAGCCGGAAACTTATGGGCAATGGCCCAACGCGGCGCCCGTGACACAAAGCCGAGGCGTTGCTGATAGTCCAGTCGATCAACCTTATAAACCATGCCGTCAATATCATAGCCCAGCGTCGCGCGTTGTTGCTCGATGGTGGCCCAATGCGCCATCAGTTCCGCAACCGTCTTGACCTGAATGAACGCTGGATTGATGTGGAACCCCCACGCGGCGAAGCACTCCATCATGGCGCTTTGGCTGTCACCGCTCATCGCCGACATCTCGCCCCAGCCATAGGCGAAAAACCGCAAGGGCCGCGACGCTGTCACGCTGGCATCGAGCTGGCGCAAGCTGCCAGCGGCGGCATTGCGCGGATTGGCAAAGACTTTATCGCCAGCCGCTTGCTGACGGGTGTTCAACGCGGCGAAATCGGCATGGCTCATATACACCTCACCGCGCACCTCGACGACATCCGGTACGCCCTCGGGCAATTGATGGGGAATATCCGAGATATGCATCAAATTGGCGGTAATATCCTCGCCGGTTTGGCCATCGCCGCGCGTCGCACCTTGCACGAAACGGCCTTTTTCGTAGCGTAGATTAGCCGACAGGCCATCAATCTTCGGCTCGGCGGTAAACCCCACCTCATCGGTTTCTGAGAGATTGAGAAATTTGCGGATGCGGGCGACGAAATCGCTGACATCGGCCTCGTCAAAGGCATTACCCAGAGACAGCATCGACACGCGGTGCTCGACTTTGCCAAACGCCGAGACCGGCGCGCTGCCGACCTTGTCGGACGGGCTATCGGCCCGTTTCAAATGCGGAAATTGTGCTTCCAAGGCGAGATTGCGTTGCCGCAAAGCGTCATAGGCGGCGTCGGTGATTTCTGGCGCGTCGTTTTGATAATAGGCCGCGTCATGGGCGGCAATTTGTTCGGCCAAGGCGGCTAATTCACTGGCCGCTTCTTGTTCACTCAAACGCTCTACCGGCACATCGGACATTATCCGGCCTCCAACAGACGCTGTGCGGCAGCGCGGGCCTCATCTGACACTGACGCGCCGGATAACATGCGGGCCAATTCTTCGAGCCGCTCATCTTCCAGCAAGGGGGTGACTTGCGTGCTCATGCCCTCGCCGGCATCGGCCTTGCTGACCCGCCAATGCGAATTGCCGCGCGCCGCCACTTGCGGCGAATGGGTGACCACCAAAACTTGGCCTTTTTCGGCCAGCCTCTGCAAGCGCGAGCCGACCGCCTCGGCCACCGCGCCACCAACACCGGCGTCGACTTCGTCGAAAATCAACGTGCACGGGTCGCCTTGCGCCGCCAGCGACACTTTCAACGCCAGCATGAAACGGGCCAGCTCACCGCCTGAGGCGATTTTGGCGATGGCCCCCGGTACCATGCCGGGATTGGTCGAGGCGACAAACTGCACACGGTCGAGACCATGGGCGGCGCCATCTTCGGCGTCGGACGTGGTAATCTGCGTGCTGAATTGCCCGCCATCGAGTTTCAGGGGGCCAAGCTCGGTATTGACCAACCCATCCAAAGACTGGGCTGCTTTATGGCGCTCTTTCGATAGGCTTTGGGCTGATTTGGCATAGGCTTGCGCGGCGGCGTGGGCGGCTTTTTCAAGCGCTTCCAATTCTTGGCTGCCGCCTTCAATGTCGTCGAGTTGAGCGGCGAATTTATCGACCAGCTCGGGTAGCTCGTCGCAGGTGACATTGTGTTTGCGGGCCAAATTGCGCAGGGCAAATAGCCGCGTATCAACCGCCTCTAAGCGTATTGGGTCATGGGTGATGCTGGCGGCGGCTTGCGACACCGCTTCAATCGCCTCGCCCGCCTCAATCAGTGTGCGGTCGATAGCAGAGACCGCCTCATCGAGCATTCCGGCGGCTTGCGGGGCGGCGCGCTCAAGTCGCTTCAGGGCACTATTAAGGGCGCCGTCGACGCCATTATCGCCGCGCAGAAACACCGCCGCCTCTTTCACATCGGCGGCAATTTTTTCGGCATTCATCAGCAAAGAGCGTTCATCCGATAGGCTGGTTTCTTCGTCCTTTTGCGGGTCCAACTCGCGCAATTCGGCCAGCACATGGCTGAGATAATCTTGGTCTTGGCTGGCTTTGGCAATCGCCGCGCGGCGTTGTTCTAGGGCGCGTTGGGTTTCCTGCATCGCCTCATAGTGTTTGCCGACTTTCGCCAATTGCGGGGCTAATTGGCCGAAACGGTCGAGCAAACCGCGTTGCGTCGCCGCATCGGTCAGCGCTTGGCTTTCATTCTGACCGTGAATTTCGACCAGATAGACCCCAATCGATGACAGCAGCCCAACCCCGACTGGTTGGTCATTGCAAAAGGCACGACTACGGCCATCGCTGTTTTGAATCCGTCGCAGAATAAGCTCGCTGACAAACTCTTGCCCGTCGGCCAAATCATGCTCGCGCAATAGCCCTTGCACGGGGTGTTCGGCGTCCAGCTCAAACACTGCCGTGACACTGCCTTGCGCACAGCCTTGCCGGACCAACGCCGCGTCCCCACGCGCGCCAATCGCCAAAGCCAAAGCATCAAGTAGAATAGATTTACCGGCCCCGGTTTCGCCAGTCAGCGTGCAAAGGCGCGCTTGCCAGTCAAGATCCAGTCGGTCGATTAAGACAATGTCGCGAATGGAGAGCGATACCAACATCGGCGCGGCCTAAAAGACCTTATTAAACGTCCGGGTCAGCCATGATGATTCGGCCTCTGCCGGTTCGAGGTCGCGTTGACGTAAAATCCGGTAACTATCGCGGTACCAATCACTGTCAGGGTAGTTATAGCCAAGCACGGCGGCGGCGTTTTGCGCCTCCCAGACGATACCAAGGCTGAGATAGACTTCAGTCAGGCGATGCAGGGCTTCTTCAACGTGCAATGTCATACTGTAATTACGCACGACGTTTTTAAACCGCGAGGCGGCCGCGCCATAATCGCCGCGCTTCAAATAAAACCGGCCAACGTCCATTTCCTTACCGGCCAGATTGTTCATCGTCACATCCAGTTTAATGACCGCATCTTTGGCATAGTCGCTATCGGGAAAACGACGAACCACATCAAGCAGGGTCACCTGCGCCAGCTCGGTGGTGCGCTGGTCGTGTTTGACGTCGGATATCCGCTCATAATACGAAATGGCAATCAGATAATGCACATAATCGGCCTGCGTATTGCCTGGGTAAAGGGCCAGAAAGCGCCGCCCTGTGGCCACCGCTTCGTCATATTTATTTTGCAGGTAATAAGTGTAGGCCGACATCACCATGGCGCGGCGCGCCCATAGCGAATAGGGGTGCTGGCGTTCGACTTCGTCAAACTCTTGCGAGGCGCGGATATAGTTGCGCCGCTCAAGCTCATCGACGGCTGACATATAAATTTCTTCCACCGGACGCTCGACATAGTCGAAGCCGCCTTCAGGCGCCGCACCGCATGCGGAAAGCGCCGAAGCGAGCAAAGCAATTAAGAGTTTTGAGCGAAGGGTCATAAGCAAGCCTTGAATCGAAAAATACACCATCATGTTATGCAACAGGCTAGTTGAACTCACCACTCAAGGCGATGAAAACTGATTTTTCTGGGTGCTAATTGAAGCGCTAATTGGGGGGCTGTTTGAAGGGCCAGTTCAGGCGAACGTGGCAGACACGCGCACGCGGTGAGCGATCCGCGTTTATTCGGCGGCGAGAACCGCTTCATCGCCAGCCAAGCTCACGATTTCAAAGGCCTCTGGCTCCATGAACAAAGCATTGAGCAGTTTATTGTGCAGCGAGTGGCCTGATTTATAGCCACGATAGCGACCCACAACATGCAGGCCGAGGAGATATAAATCACCAATCGCATCCAGCAATTTGTGTTGCACGAACTCGCTAGATGAGCGCAGACCTTCTTCGTTCATCACTTTGTCGCCGTCAATCACCACCGCATTGTCAATCGAGCCACCCAGTGCCAAGCCGGCACTGTGCATGGCTTCAACTTGCGCCAACATGCAGAACGTCCGGGCGCTTGAGACATTGTCGTCAAAGCCGCCTTCTTCCAGCTTCATGGCATATGACTGGCGGCCAATGGCATTGCTTTCAAAATCAATCTCGGCTTCAAAAACGCTGGCCTCATCAGGCACTAATTCGCAGTAAGCATCATCGCGCTCAACCCGAATAGGTTTTTTAATCCGCAGAACCCGACGCGAGGTCGGCAATTCGCAAATGCCTGCTTGCTCAATCAATTCAACGAAAGGCTGGGCGCTACCATCCATAATCGGCACTTCCGGCCCATCAATCTCGATGATTGCGTTATCAATGCGCAGACCGGCCAGAGCCGCCATCAGGTGCTCTACCGTGCCAACCACATTGCCGTATTTATTGCCGATTTTTGAAGACAGGGTGACGTCGCAAACGCTACCGCAAACGGCAGGGATGAACGCTTCAACTGAGTTTTCAACATCGGAGCGAATGAACACAATGCCGGTATCCGCAGGGGCCGGACGCAGTGTCATGGTAATATCTGAACCCGAATGTAAGCCGATACCAGCGCATGTGGCGTCTGCCTTCAGCGTGGTTTGCCACACACCCATTTCAACGCTGGCTGCAATTGCCGCGTTGGTCTCTGTCGAGAAACGCTCATGAATTTGCGCGAGACTGGCAGGAGGTGGTGCCATGGTTTACGTTACTTTCGGTTGCGGCCCAACCATTGGGCCTTTTCGTATTCTGTTTTAGCCAAGCCGACCGTGCACCTCAAATAACAGTTTATTGCCTTTTGTTACGCCAACGCAACACGGTGTAACAGGGCATCACCTACCGCCCTGCTGGCAGCGCGCTGGACGCCGCACAAAAAAACGCCCAAGCCTGAAAGGACTTGGGCGCTGTTCTTGTTTGCGTCTAAGACGCACTCAGCTTAGCGGCGCAAGAAGGCCGGAATATCAAGCTGATCTGAATCGTAAGACGCAGACATGGTGGTTTGGGTGTTTGTCTGCATGCTCGGTTGAGCCACCGGTGTCGAAGCGACAGCCTGTGTTTGGCTGATGACAGGTGCTTCGATTTGTGGTGCGGCTGGTTTTGGTGCCGCAGCTTTCGGTGCTTCTGGCTTCACTTCAGCCTTCACTTCAGGTTGGGCTGCTTCGAGTTTTGCTTCCGACGCTTTTTCCGCTTTCGGCTCTGCCGTTACTTCTGCCTTCACCTCTGTCGGTGCTTCGGCTTTCACCTCGGCGTCGATTTTCGCTTCAACCTGCACTTCGCGCTCGGCTTTCATAACCGGCTGAGCTTGCACGGTCGCCACTTCTTTCGGTTGGGCAACCGGTGCTGCGACAGCAGGAATGGCGTCAGGGGCTGGCCCATCAAGCTCTTCCATGAAAGCGGCTGGCGCCGACACATCGCTGGCCACAGCGGCTGGCTTATCAATCGCCTTCTCAATGGCCGGTGCTTCGTCCAGTTGCTGTTGAGCCGCATCGAGCACCTCTGGCGCGACAATGTCGGCACGCGGTGCTTCGGCGGCCACATCAGCATCGACCAAAGCGCTTTTCGGCGTATCGTCCTGCTTCTTTTTGCTGCCAAATACGCGCTCAATAAATGACCGCGATTGTTTTGGAATCTCGCGGGCTGGTGGAGCCATTGGACGCTCGGTCAAAAACCCCGGCAAAGCGGTTTCTTCTGACGCTGCAACCGGCTCGATAGGGGCCGCTTCTGGCGCATCCATGGTGTCGGCCAGAGACGGGGCCGCCTCCGGCGGAGCGTCAATAACAGGTTGTTCAGGCACAATCGGCTCTGCCGTCTCGCCCAGTGAGCGGGTTGGCATGGTGACCACGCGCCCGGCGCCGGTGTTTTCGACCGGACGCAAGCTTGCTTCGGCTTCAATACCTGTGGCGACAACCGACACACGAATGGTGCCTTCCAGCGTATCGTCAAAGGTGGAGCCGATAATGATATTGGCTTCGCTATCAACCTCGTCTTTGATGCGGTTGGCGGCTTCGTCAAGCTCATACAAGGTCATGTCATTGCCGCCTGAGATGTTAATCAACACCCCATTGGCGCCGCGCATCGACACATCATCGAGCAGTGGATTGGCAATCGCCGCTTCCGCCGCTTCAATGGCACGATTTTCACCAGTGCCCTCGCCCGTGCCCATCATCGCTTTGCCCATCTCATTCATCACTGTGCGCACATCGGCAAAGTCGAGATTGATCAGACCCGGCTTCATCATCAAATCGGTGATGCCGGAAACCCCTGAATGCAACACTTCATCGGCCATCGCAAAAGCTTCGGCAAAGGTTGTTTGCGCATTGGCAATGCGGAACAGATTTTGGTTCGGGATGATGATCAAGGTGTCGACTTCTTTGGCCAACTCATTAATCCCGGCCATCGCTGAACGCATGCGGCGGGCGCCTTCGAAGTCAAACGGCTTGGTGACAACACCGACCGTCAAAATGCCCAATTCGCGGGCGGCGCGGGCAATCACTGGGGCTGCACCAGTGCCGGTGCCACCGCCCATACCGGCTGTGACGAAGGCCATATGCGAGCCTTGCAGCATGTCGGTAATCTCCGACAGGGTTTCTTCGGCGGCTTGGCGTCCGACTTCTGGGTCTGAGCCTGCGCCCAGTCCTTCGGTCAGTTTGCCGCCCATTTGAATACGCCGCTCAGCGCCTGAGGCTGACAAGGCTTGTGCATCGGTGTTGGCGACAACGAAGTCGACGCCATCCAGCTCGGCCGCGACCATATTGTTCACAGCATTGCCACCAGCACCGCCAACGCCGAACACGACGATGCGGGGTTTCAGTTCTCTTTTAGGGGGTACGGTTAATTGAATGCTCATAGCTTTCTCCTTTTCTACTCGCCAAATGTGGGCGAGTTTTGGGTTGCAATAAGAACTGCTGGGTTCACGCCCATAGAAAACCCCGAACAGTTCCTGAGCGGGCCGTATTGCACCGCTAAAATTTCTTCCTCCACAAACAAGTCAGATGAGACCTGGCTCAATCGTCCTAAAGACCGTCTTTTTAACTTACATCGCATTAAAAATTCCTCCTCAACCAAGCACCAAGCCAGCCAAAAATGCCTCCTCCGGCTTGGTCTGATAAAATCGCGTCCGGATGGCGGCGTCCGGCATAGCTCAAAAGCCCCGCACAGGCGGCAAATGAGGGGCCGGAAGCGGCTTCCGGCAAGCCGGTAATCCGCATTGGGGCGCCAATTCGTGGCTGTTTTTCCAGTATCGTCTGGGCCAGTTCTGGGGCGCCGGATAATTGCGAGCCACCTCCGGTCAAAACCAACCGCGAGCCAGCCAAATGGCTATGCCCCGAAGCCAGAATACGCTCATTCAGCAACTCAAAGGTTTCTTCCATACGCGGGCGGATGATGTTGGTCAGCTGACTACGCGGCAAGGTTTGATGATCACCGCCAATAACCGGCACTTCAAACTGCTCGCGCTCGCCATTCGGAGTCGCCAAGGCACTGCCGTAAAGCGTTTTGATACGCTCCGCCACCGACAAGGATACATTCAGACCACGGGCAATATCGGTGGTGATGTGATGACCCCCAACCGGCACCACAGCCGTATAGACCGGTGCGCCCTCATAAAACAGGCTAATACTGCTGGTGCCGCCGCCCAAATCAATATGCGTCACGCCGAGGTCAAATTCATCTTGCATCAAGGTCGACAGCGCCGAGGCATAAGGCGTCACCACCAGTTTTTCGCACTCCAAGTGGCACTGCTCAATACATGTCAACAAATTGCGGATAGGGCCGACGGGGGCGCTAATCATGTGCATTTTCACTTTCAGCACATCGCCATGCATGCCAATCGGGTCGGAAATGCCGACACTGTCGTCAATCGCATAGCTGATCGGGATGGCATGGAGAATTTGATAATCGTCGCGGGCGTATTCCTCATAAGCCAAACGTAGGCCAAGCGACAAATGCTCTTGGCTGACCGCCTGCCCATGCAACGGCACTTCCGAGCCGCAAATAAAGCTATCGGTGCGATTGGCCGATACGCCAATAATCACACGACGCACTTCCAGACCGGCCATCCGCTCGGCCGCATCGACGGCGGCGCGGATACTGTCTTCGGCGGCCCGCATATCAATCACCTGCCCGCCATTTAATCCTGCTGACAGCTGATGCCCGAAACCGGTGATGCGGATCAAGCCGCTTGCGCTTTCGTCATCAATGTTTTCAGCAATCAAGCAAGCCACTTTCGACGTCCCGACATCAAGCGCGGCAATCGTACCACGCCGTGCCGCCGCATTGCCGCGACGCTCAAACTGTTTATGTTTGATCGGTTTCGTCATGAAGCCTCCCGCATGTGGGACGCTGTCGTGTGCCCCGAATGGCTTGAGCGATTTGAGCGATTATTGCGCGGGCGCAGCAAGATGCGGTCGGGCAGACGCAGATCAATGGCTTGGTTTTCTTCCGCCAAAATCCGTTGCTCGCGTTCCAAATCCATCAACCGGTTGAGCGCGCCGGTGAGATTATTATCCGGCAGATGCACCGCGCCGCCATGGTCGAGTTGCAGCGTCCAGCGCCGCTCGCCGGTCCAATGCGCCGCCACCAGGCGATTGCGCACGACCGGATAATCTTCCAGCGTATCCATCAAAGAGGCAGCCCGCAGGCCGGCGCCCTGACCCGAGAAAACCGGAAGATGGGTGAATTTTTTCAGATGGTTACCGGTAATGTGCGTGCCGTCGCGGTCAATCAAAGTGACGCTATCACCATCGCGGAACAAGGCAAATGGCTGGCGCTCATTCAAAGAGATATGCAGAATATTCGGCAAGCGGCGAATAACCGCCACATCGCCGACCCATGGCAAGGCGCGGACGCGGTGATGGATGGCGTCTAAATCAAGCGCGAAAATCGGCGTATGGGAATCGACCTGAATGGCGCTGACTAAATCAGCGCGCTGGGTGCGCTGGCGCCCTTCAACGGTAATGTCATCAACCCGAAAACCGGCATCGCGCGATATGTCATGCGCCGAGCTCAGCAGATAATCGGCGGCTGGCTGCAGCGAGGTGATGCGGAACACGGCGGTGACCGCAAGTGCCACCACCAAGGCCAGAGAGGCCAAACGCAGACGGCGTGTCGACCACATGATATGGGCGGCAATGGCCAATAAGTTCAGCGGTGTGGCCAGTATCGACAAAGCCAAATTATGCAAGCGATAGCCGAACGTATTGGTTTGCTGTTTCTTTTTCACTACCTTTGACATGAGGCGTCCTCCAAAATCCATTGAACGAGATCGGCAAATGACAGGCCACGCGCGGCCGCCATTTCGGGAACCAGCGACACTGGCGTCATGCCGGGCTGGGTGTTGATTTCGAGCAAAATCAGTTCGTCTTGCGTCGGGTCGTAGCGGAAGTCAGAGCGCGTGACACCACGACAGCCAAGCGCCTTATGCGCGGCGATTGAGATATCTTGAATACGGCTGGCCAGTTCAGGCGCGATGTCGGCCGGCAGGTCGTGGCGCGAGCCGCCTTCTTCATATTTGGCGCGATAATCATAAAACCCGTTAGACGGCACGATTTCCATAACATCCAAAGCCTCACCGCCCAGCACACCGCAGGTTAATTCGCGGCCGGAAATATAGCGCTCGACCATGGCCACGCCGTCAAATGCCCAGCCCACAGCGGTCAGCGATGTCGGCAAGCCATTGCTACCCTCAACCACAATATCAACCCCGACGCTGGAGCCTTGATTGAGCGGCTTCACCACATAAGGCGGGGTCATTGGGTGGTCTGTTAGTTTGCTGTTTTCGACCAGAAGGCTTTCGGCCACTGGCAGGCCGAGCTGGGCGAACACTTGTTTCGACAAATGTTTGTCCATGGCCAGCGATGAGGCGCGCACGCCTGAATGGGTATAGGGGATTTGCAAGATTTCCAGCAGACCTTGGACTTCGCCATCTTCGCCGCCAACACCGTGCAGCGCGTTGAAGCAGACATCCGGTTTCAGGGCGCTGAGCTGTTCGTGTAGATTGCGCTCGGCATCGACTTCGCTGACCTGATAGCCCAGCGCGCGCAGTGCATTGGCGCATTGCGCCCCCGATAACAGACTGACATCGCGCTCTGGCGACCAGCCGCCCATCAGCACGGCAACATGGGTGTTGGATGACAGCTTAAGCATTATCTGCCTCCTTCTTTTCACCAATCCGGCGGATTTCCCATTGCAGCTCGACGCCGCTATTTTGGCGCACTTTATCGCGCACCATATCGCCCAATGTTTCCAAGTCATCTGCCGTGGCTGTGCCATGGTTAATCAGGAAATTGCAATGTAATTCAGAGAC
>JAHEIG010000096.1 GCA_024639515.1 Rhodobiaceae bacterium
TGCTGTCCCTGATTGCTTTGTATTTCGTGACCGACGAAGTTGTCGGCCTTGAAAAAGCCTTGCACATTGAAGACCAAGTGTTCACCGGTATGGATCTGTATATCTGTGGTGTTCTCGGCCTGGTGATTACCGGCCTGATCATCTGGATCACTGAGTACTACACAGGCGTTAACTATCGCCCAGTGAAATCAGTTGCTGCGGCTTCTGAAACTGGCCACGGAACAAACGTTATTCAGGGTCTGGCTGTTTCAATGGAAGCAACGGCTCTGCCAGCGCTGGTTATCGTGGTTGGCATTATCGCCACCTTTAACTTGGCTGGTCTGTACGGTATCGCCATTGCGGTTTCAACAATGCTGGCCCTGGCCGGTATGGTTGTCGCCCTCGACGCTTTCGGTCCTGTGACTGATAACGCCGGTGGTATTGCTGAAATGGCCGAGCTTCCAGAAGAAGTTCGCAACACAACAGACGCGCTCGACGCGGTTGGTAACACCACGAAAGCGGTCACCAAAGGCTATGCCATTGGTTCTGCTGGTCTTGGTGCATTGGTTCTGTTTGCCGCTTACACGCAAGACTTGAACCACTTTGCAAGCAACCCTGAGCAGTTCCCGTATTTTGCTGGTGTTAATGTCGACTTCTCACTGTCTAACCCATATGTCGTAACTGGCCTGTTCATTGGTGGCTTGCTGCCATACTTGTTCGGTGCGATGGGCATGATGGCCGTTGGCCGTGCCGGTGGTGCGATTGTTGAGGAAGTACGCCGTCAGTTCAAAGCCAAGCCGGGTATTATGAAAGGCACAGAGAAGCCTGATTACACAGCTGCTGTTGACCTGCTGACCCGCTCAGCGATTAAAGAAATGATTGTTCCATCACTTCTGCCAGTTCTGTCGCCAATTGCTCTGTATCTGATTATTGAGCAAATTGCTGACCGTTCATCTGCATTCTCTGCGCTTGGCGCGATGCTGATGGGTGTGATTGTTACGGGCCTGTTTGTGGCTCTATCGATGACTGCCGGTGGCGGTGCTTGGGATAATGCCAAGAAATACATCGAAGATGGTAATCATGGTGGTAAAGGTTCGGAAGCCCATAAAGCGGCCGTAACCGGTGATACCGTTGGTGACCCGTATAAAGATACGGCTGGCCCTGCGGTCAACCCAATGATCAAAATCACTAACATTGTTGCTCTGCTGCTATTGGCCATTCTGGCTCATTAGTCGCAAGCGACAAGACAAAAACAAACCCCGGCGTGCTTGGCACGCCGGGGTTTTTCTTTGTTTACGATTCTGTTGTGAAGCGGAGCTGTGCTTAAACGCTGCTGCTACAGGTCGCCGCCGATAGTTGAGCCATCGCCCAAACGCCCAACATTCGACAGCAACTGGCCGATAATTGATAGCTCAAGCCCCATTGTGTCTGTCGTGCGCGCAACAATCGGCACCACAACACCGTCTTCCAGACCATACACACCAATGTCGCGAATAACCTCATTGCCGTCAAAATACAGCGCCAGCACTGTGCGCTCGACTTCTTTCGGCGCGCGATAGCTTTCGCTGATGAAGCGACTGTGAATGTAATAGGCGGCGCCGCCATTAAAGTTCGAATAAGTGGTCGGCGAGCCGAGCAGGTTCTTCGACTGGTCAAATGTTGTTTTGCCGATTTCAAGGCGGCTGACAATTTCTTGGTTAAACACATAACCGCGCTGGTCGACAATCGGCATACACGCCATCATCTGGCCGCCGACGAGGCCGACCATGATAAGTTGGGCGAGTGTGCTGTTTTTACGCGGGGGTTTTACTTGTTCATTCGGTGTCATGATTTATAACCTATTAATACGACTTATGTGCCTAGCCAATCCGCCATGCGCTTGCAACCAAAATATGACTCTAGCCACAGAATAGGACAATTATGGGACTGCTCGATTTTCTTCCTTGGCGGCGTAAGGCAATAGATTTGTCGCCCGCTTACGTGTCGGTCGTCAAACAGGCGCGTCGTCCGGAGCTGTATAGCGACAAGCACGCGCCCGATAGTTTTGATGGCCGCTTCGATATGCTCGGCGCGCATGTGCATTTGGTGCTGCGCCGTTTCCGCCAAGATGGTGTGGCCCGCGATGAAATTGGCCAAGCGCTGTTTGATATGTTTTTCGCCGATATGGATCAAGCGATGCGCGAAGCCGGTGTCGGCGATCTCGGCGTCGGCAAGCGTATCCGCAAAATGGCGCAGGCGTTTTATGGCCGCGCCGCGGCCTATGACACGGCGATGGGCAAAGCGGCGCCAGCCGATCAAGCCTGCCTCGCACCATTGGCCGAGGTGCTGGCTCGCAATCTCGACCCGGAAGGGGTGCGCGGTCAAACCGGAGCTTCTGAGGGCATTCAACAATTGGCGACGCGGCTATTGCAGGTCGAAGCGCATTTGGCAGTCAAATCAGTTGATGATATTCTCACTGGCAATGGCTTTGATGGTTTTGACGCCTAAGCGTTGGAGTGTTTATAAATGGATGAACAAGAGATAGACCTGCCTGAATTCGGTGCGGGCGAAATGAGTTATCTGGTGCGCAAAGATGAAGTGCCGCCGACCGGTCTTCGGGTCAAAATTGAGGCCGATGCGGAAACCAGCAGCAAACTGGCCGACCGCTTGCTAGTTGACGCTGTCGAGGGACTAGAGGTCACGGCGCATGTCATTCCGTTTGGTAAATGCGGCTTAATGGCGACCGGCCATGTGAAGGGCCGCGTGCAGCAGCCATGCGGGGTCACGCTGAAACCGGTATGGACGGATATTGAGCTGGACTTCACCAATGAGTTTCAGCCAGCCGAGGTGGTGGCGCAATTTGTTGTGCCGGAAGATGATTTCGAAGCCGATGTGCCAGACGCCATGCAAGACGGGGCGGCTGATTTGGGTGAAGCGGTGACGCAGATTTTTGCCCTTGAAGTACCGGCCTATCCGCGCGCCCCAGACGCGCAATTTGACGACCATATCGATGCCGATGATGAGGTCGAGGAAAAGCCATCTCCTTTCGCGGCTTTGGCGGCGCTTAAGCTTGATTCGGATGATGCTTGAGTTTTCTGGCGAATTAACGCATTGTCGCGCCGTTTTGTAGTTTCGCCGTAATCGGTGATAGGGTTTTAGCCTGACATAATAATCTGACGCGACCGTGGGGGACGTTTTGAGTAATACGACGATTGCCATTGATGTGATGGGCGGCGATTTTGGGCCGCAGGTCACGCTGGCGGCTGTGCAGCGCGCCGCTGTTTTGCACCCTGATGTCAAATTCGCGCTGTATGGCGAAGCCGACGGCATTAACGCCTTTCTCGCCAAGCATTCAAACCTGTCTGACATTTGTAGCGTCATTGACTGTGAGATGTCGATTGCCATGGATGCCAAGCCATCTGTCGCCTTGCGGCAGGGGCGCAAGGTCAGTGGCATGTGGCGGGCGATTGACGCGGTGAAAACCGGCGCCGCCTCTGCCTGTGTATCAGCTGGCAATACTGGTGCGCTGATGGCGATGTCGAAAATCATTCTGCGCACGCTGCCGGGCATTGAACGCCCAGCCTTGGCGTGTATTTGGCCAACCGTGAAGGGCGAGAGCGTTGTCCTCGATGTCGGCGCAACGATTGGCGGCTCAGCCTCGCAATATGCGCAATTCGCGGTCATGGGGGCGGCCTATGCCAAAACCGTGCTCGGCCTGTTGAACCCAAGCATCGGCTTGTTGAATATTGGCGTCGAAGACGTCAAGGGCACCGATAATGTCCGCGAAGCAGCAGAATTGCTAACCCGCTCAGACCTCAATTTCACCGGTTTTGTTGAAGGCTCGGGCATTGGCATGGGCGATGCGGATGTCGTGGTGACCGATGGTTTTACCGGCAATGTGGCGCTGAAGACGGCTGAAGGCACGGCCCGCCAAATCCAACACTATCTGCGTCAGGCGATGAGCAGCTCGTGGATGTCGAAACTCGGCTATTTGTTTGCCCGTGGCGCGTTTGGTGCCTTGCGCGACCGGATGGACCCGAACGCTGCCAATGGCGGCATGTTTGTCGGGCTTAACGGCGTGGTGGTGAAAAGCCATGGCGGGGCCGACGTCGATGGCTACACCACAGCGATTAGCGTGGCGATTGAAGTGGCGCAGGCCAAAATGGTCGATATGATTGCTCAAGATATTGAAAAAATGCAGGCTTTGCTGGACGATGCATGGGCGGACACTTTAGACTAAGCCCGAGTCGCGCATCAATTGATAAGGATCCAATCGTGAGAAAAGCTAAAGTAATTGGTATCGGATCCTATTTACCGGAAAAAATCGTCTCCAATGATGAGCTGGCCCAGACCATCGACACCAGCGATGAGTGGATTACCCAGCGTTCGGGTATCCGCCAGCGCCATGTTGCGGCAGAGGGCGAGCTGACATCTGACCTCGGCACTCATGCGGCGCGTCGGGCCTTGGACAGTGCTGGCGTGAGCCTGACAGACATCGACATGGTGATTGTCGCCACCACCACACCAGATTTAACCTTTCCAGCCACGGCGGCGCTGATACAGAAGAAACTCGGCATCCACCATGGTGCCGCTTTTGATGTGCAGGCCGTGTGCAGTGGTTTTGTTTATGGCATGAGCGTGGCCAGTGCGATGATTGAAAGCGGGCAGGCGCAATGCGTGCTGATGATTGGTGCCGAAACCATGACCCGCCTGCTTGATTGGAGCGACCGCACAACGGCGGTTTTGTTCGGCGATGGGGCCGGTGCGGTGGTGTTGCAGGCATGCACCGTCGAAAATGCCGACGCCTCGCATGTGATGGGCAGCTATTTGCGCTCAGACGGGGCTTATTCAGATATTCTCTATGTCGATGGCGGGGCGTCGAGCACCGGCACGACAGGCCATTTGCGGATGCAGGGGCGCGAGGTGTACCGCCACGCCGTCGGCAATATTTCCGACGCGATTTTGAGCCTGCTTGAGAGCAGTGGGCACAGTGTCGACGATATTGACTGGTTTGTGCCGCATCAGGCCAATGAGCGCATCATCAATGGGGTGGCCAAAAAAATTGGCCTGCCGCCGGAGAAAACCGTTATCAGTGTTGACCAACACGCCAATACATCCTCGGCCTCAATCCCCCTGGCGCTTGACCTTGCGGTGCGCGACGGGCGCATTAAATCCGGCGATCTGGTGATGCTGGAGGCCATGGGCGGCGGCTTGAGCTGGGGCGCCAATCTGCTGCGGTGGTGATAAAAGCCCAAAATCTTTGCATTTTTTGTTGCACCACCTTTTCTCCTTATGCTTAAATTCTGTCAGACATGAGGAATTGTTATGAGCGGTAAAACTGTTACGAGAGCCGATTTAAGTGAGGCGATTTACAGCGAAATAAGGTTGTCGCGCAGTGAATGTTCTCAAATCGTCGAGTCAATTTTGTCGGAAATTTCGGACGCACTGGTCAGCGGCGAGGATGTGAAACTCTCCTCGTTCGGATCTTTTGTGGTGCGGCAAAAAAATGGTCGCATTGGACGCAACCCAAAAACCGGAAAAGAAGTGCCGATTGAGCCGCGTCGCGTTTTAGCTTTTCGCGCCAGCCATGTTCTCAAAGAAAAAATAAATAAGCTGGCCGGACTTAGCGAGTAAAGCCGCTCGCCATGAGTGACACTCCATCAGATATTGCTTTTCGCACCATTAGCGAAGTTGCCGAACTCATCGACGTGCAGCAGCATGTGTTGCGCTTCTGGGAAAGTAAGTTCGAGCAAATCCAACCGGTCAAGCGGGCCGCTGGGCGGCGCTTTTATCGGCCCGACGATGTGGCGCTCATTGCCGGCATCAGGCACGCGCTTTATGATCAGGGAATGACCATTAAGGGTGTGAAAAAGATGATTTCAGACAGGGGCTTAGCATATATTTGTAATCTACCACATGAACTCGAAAGCGCGGCGCAGACAGCCCAAGAAAGCGGCGCCAACCGCGAGGCCTTAGGGCGCGCGCGCAGTGCGCTTTTGAAGGCCCGTGAGCTGTTGAGTAACGACTAATCAAGCAAACCCGCCATACTGCCAGCGACAAGCTGACGCTTGCTTTGGCGCGCAAAACTGCCTATCACTGAAGTCATGCGGAGCGTAGCGCAGCCCGGTAGCGCACTTGTCTGGGGGACAAGGGGTCGTGGGTTCAAATCCCGCCGCTCCGACCACTTTTACCTGACGGCTTTCCCCACCCGAGCCTGAGAGAGACCTTACGATGACTTCCATTCTGCCAATCGTCATTTTTATCGCTGCTTTGTTCGTTCTGAACTATCTCAATAATGGCCGCGTCGACTAAAAATCACTGACTAAACCGAATTCTATTGCGGGGGAGTTTAGCCTTCGGGCGTGTCTGGGCGTTCCATCCAGTAAATAATCGCGCCTGCCGGTACCACCCATGATAGACCCATGGTGAGGTAGAAGAAGAACTGTTTGACGCCGCTTTCGGGAATGTTGGTGCTGACGGCAAACCGCATGACGATCAGCGCATATAAAAACAGAAACACCAATATCGCCACCATACCGATGAATTTACGCAAGCGGCGCGGCAACCAAGGTTTTCGAAACGGTTTTGGGTCACTCATCGCAGGTTCCTTTTACAGTTCAACACTCGCCAGCAGAATAGCATGACTAAGCCTGTCATAAAGGGGTGCGACGCTTCTGTCGCGCGTTGTTTGGTCGCAAGACGGGCCGGGCATTTGCGCCTATATCTGAGCGCATGGTGAGAGAAACGACTTTGGTTGAAAATGCAGACCGGCAAATTGCCCTATGGCTTTTTGTGGTGGCTGGCTTTGTGCTGATGATGGTGCTGGTCGGCGGGCTAACACGCCTGACCGATAGCGGCTTATCAATCACCGAATGGGAACCAATTAGAGGCGCCATTCCGCCATTGAGCGAGGCCGCGTGGATGGTGGCGTTTGAAAAATATAAGCAAATCCCCGAATACATGCTGATCAATGCGGGCATGTCGCTGGCCGAGTTCAAGGTGATTTACTGGTGGGAGTGGGCGCACCGCTTCCTCGGGCGGATTGTTGGCTTTGTCTTTCTTATTCCGTTTCTCGTGTTTCTCTGGCAGGGCAAAATCAAGCGCGGGCGTTTGTCGCCGCTGCTGCTTTTGTTCGCGCTTGGCGGGCTGCAGGGGTTTATGGGCTGGTATATGGTCAGCAGCGGGTTGAGCGAGCGGGTCGATGTCAGTCAATATCGCTTGGCCATGCATTTGGGGCTGGCGTTGATTATCTTCGCCGCCAGCCTGTGGCTCGGCCTCAGCTACTGGCGCGGCGTCTCTGGCAGCTATATCTCCAGCGCCCGGGTGGCGGCAGGCGGCACGATTGTCGGGCTGGTGTTCACGCAGTCGCTATTGGGGGCTTTGGTCGCCGGTATCGATGCCGGCACAACTTACACAGATTGGCCGTTTATGGATGGTGATCTTATTCCGTCGGGCTTGCTGGCCCTAGATCCGGCGATTAGCAATTTCTTTGAAAACCATCTGACGGTGCAGTTTGACCACCGCATGTTGGCTTATCTGCTGACGCTGCTGGTGTTTTGGCATGTGCGCAATATCTTGCGTGAGGAAAACACCCAAGCTGTGCGTCAAACCGCCAAGCTGTTGGGCTTGAGCATCGTGTTTCAGGTGGTGCTGGGTATTGCCGCGCTGATGCTGGTGGTGCCGATGGGGCTGGCCGCTGCCCACCAAATTGGTGCGGTGTTGGTGTTGGGGCTGGGCGTCGCGCATGTCCACTTTTTGCGCTTCAATTAGGATTTTCCCGTAAAACCCGTGCTTTGGCATGTGGTAATTATATACCAAAAATATAACCCGTTGTTTTTACTGATGTTTTACTTCCATAAAGCACTTGCTTTCGCACGGGCAGGGTCTTAAAACAGTGCATCGACCCTAATGGGAAACAGGAAATTGTAATGAAGACTTATTCTGCAAAACCTTCGGAAATCGAAAAGAAGTGGATTCTGATCGACGCCGAAAATCTGGTTGTTGGCCGTCTCGCCGCAATCATCGCTAATCGTCTGCGTGGTAAACATTTGCCGACATTCACCCCGCATATGGATTGCGGCGACAATGTCATTGTGATTAACGCTGACAAAGTGAAATTCACCGGCAAAAAGAAATCTGACAAGGTTTACTATCGCCACACAGGTCACCCTGGCGGCATCAAAGAAACCACCCCTGAGAAGGTGCTGGAAGGCAAATTCCCAGAGCGGATTGTTCAAATGGCTGTGAAACGGATGTTGCCGCGTGGCCCATTGGCGCGCCAACAGTTGAGCAATTTGCGCGTCTATGCGGGGACAGAGCATCCTCACGAAGCGCAAACACCTGAAACGCTCGATGTCGCGTCAATGAACGCCAAGAATGTAAGGAAATAGTCATGTCTGAAACAGTAGAGACGACTTTGGAAAACCTCGACACGGCACTTGCCGGAGAGGGCGCGGTTGAAGCTGTGGAAGCAGCGCCTGCGGAACCTAAAATTGATGAGCTGGGCCGCGCTTATGCGACGGGCAAGCGGAAAAACGCGATTGCGCGTGTATGGATCAAGCCCGGTAGCGGCACCATCACAGTCAATGGACGCGACGAAAAAACATATTTCGCCCGCCCAGTGCTGCGGATGATTGTGCGTCAGCCATTGGTCTCCGCTCAACGCGATGGTCAGTTTGACATTGTTGCCACGGTAAGCGGCGGCGGTTTGTCAGGTCAGGCCGGTGCGGTGCGCCATGGTCTGTCAAAAGCCCTGACATATTACGAACCAGGCATGCGCGGCGTGTTGAAAAGCAATGGCTTCCTCACCCGTGACAGCCGTGTTGTTGAGCGTAAGAAATACGGTCGAGCGAAAGCCCGTCGTAGCTTCCAGTTCTCAAAACGTTAAGGTCCATTTTTCGCAAAAACGAAAAGAAAAAGGGGCTATTTGGCCCCTTTTTTGTTATGAAGGTGTTGATTTAGGACGAGGGGATTCGACAATGAGTGATGAGATACCAGGTTCAAGCGTAACAATTCAGGATATTATGGATTTCCTGCCGCATCGGTATCCGTTTCTGCTGGTTGACCGTGTGGTTGATATGCAGGGCGAGGAAACCGCTGTCGGTATTAAAAATGTCACCGCCAGCGAGCCATGGTTCACCGGCCATTTCCCAACCCGTCCGGTATTTCCGGGCGTGTTGATGATCGAGGCGATTGCACAAGTGGCGGCGATTTTGGTGATGCAAAACGCCAAGCTCAGCGGCAACCCGATGGTGGCGCAGTTGATTTATTTCATGACCGTCGACAAAGTGCGGTTCCGTCATCCGGTAACGCCGGGCGATCAAATGCGGATTCACGTGACGAAAATTCGTCGGCGGGGCTCGGCGTATAAATTTAAGGGCGATATTTACGTAGATGGCAAATTGGTTGCCGAGGGCGAAATTATGGCGGTTAATCAGGAAGAAAACTAAGGCAGTAGCGTGAGTAAACAGGCGATCAATGTAGGGATTATTGGGGCATCCGGCTATACAGGTGCGGATGCTGTGCGCCTGCTCGCCAATCACCCGCATGTCACCATCACCGTGCTCACCGGCAATGCCCATGCGGGCAAGAGCATTGGCGAGATTTTCCCGCAATTTGGCAATCTTGATTTGCCGGTGCTGGTGAAAGCCGATGAAGCCGATTGGTCTGATGTCGATGCGGTGATTTGCGGCTTGCCGCACTCGACAGCGCAAGATGTTATCTCAGCGCTGCCAAAGCATTTGAAGGTGATTGATATGTCAGCCGACTTCCGGCTCGACGACGCTGCCACTTATGCCGAATGGTATGGCCGCGCGCATGACGCGCAAGATTTGCTCGACGGCGCGGTGTATGGCCTGAGCGAGCATTATGGCGCGGCTATTGCCAAGGCCAGCTTGGTGGCGTGCCCGGGTTGTTACCCAACCGCTGCCCTGACGCTGCTTCTGCCATTGGTCGAGGCCGGATTGATTGGCGCCGATGATTTGATTATCGACGCCAAGTCAGGTGTCACCGGGGCTGGGCGGTCGCTGAAAGAGCAAAACCTGTTCAGCGAAGTGGCCGAAGGCATGCACGCTTATGGCGTCGCTGGTCACCGGCACGCACCAGAGATTGAGCAGGAAATCAGCAAACGCGCCGGAGCTCCGGTTAAGGTCAGCTTTACCCCGCATTTGGTGCCGATGAATAGAGGCGAATATCTATCCGTCTATGCCCGCACCAAGGCCGGTGCGAAAGCCGCCGATATCAATGCCGCTTTGGCAGCGTTTTATGCCGACAAGCCGTTTGTCCGCGTTGTCGATGATGGGTCGATTCCTGCAACACGGCATGTGCGTGGATCTAATTTCTGCCTATTGGCGGCGTTTGATGACCGGATTGACGGGCGGG
>JAHEIG010000098.1 GCA_024639515.1 Rhodobiaceae bacterium
CGCTGCCAATGGCCGGGCTGTCGGCTTTTTCGAATTGCTGCAACATAGAATGCACCCCGCGCGGCGCGTCGGATTGGATTGGGTCAATCGCCATCAAATCATAATCGGGGAAAAACCCGAGGCGGCGGAAATATTCAAAATGTACGCTGCCCGGAATCATATCCTCATATTCTTCGGTGTAATTAAGCGCCGTTACCATGTTCAACACTTGCCGAATAGACACTTCAGAAAACGCGCTGTCGGCCAGCTCTGGCAAATAATCGGCAGGCGTTTTGGTCTCGTCAATGTCGAAAGCCTGTGCCGCAATGCCAAAGGCGGTGGCGATTAGTGATTTGGTCATTGAGGCCCAGAGATGGTGGTCGTGGTCGGAGAAATTATCGAAGTATTTTTCGAAGATAATCTCATTATCCTTAATCACAATATAGCCATCCATACATTCTTGCTGCATGGCGTCACCGAGGCGCACTTGTTTGCCGAGATACTCATAGGTGAAATCTTCGACCTCATGCGGGCGGCCTTTGGCGATGGTGTGGGTGTCCGTGCCGCGCGATACCATCATGCTCGGCAGGATGGAGAAATTGCGCAATGACCAGCGAATATTCTTCGGGTCGCGCCAACCGCTTAGGGATGAAGTTTTGGGCGTTAACCGAGACGTATCTGGCATAATCTATCCAATCTTTTCTAGCTGGTTTTCTGCTCTTGCCCGCGCTGGCGAATGGCCTCGCGGCGTTGTTCAATGGCGTTTCCGGCGACTTGCTGGTTGGCGGCTTTGCCGATTTTGGCTTCAAGCTCCATGCCCTCGCCAAAGCTTGCGGCATAGCCGTTATCAATCAGGGCTTTATAGGCGGTCAGGGTTTCGGGCACGCATGTCAGCATGTCTTCAGCCAACGCGAAGGCGGTTTCCAGCAATTCTGATTGCGGCACAATGCGGTTAATCAGCCCCCAATCAAGGGCTTGCTCGGCGGAGACGAAATTTCCGGTCAGCGAGATTTCTTTGGCCCGCGATGGCCCCAAAAGCCGCGATAGTTTCTGGCTCAACCCCCAGCCCGGCAGAATACCGACGCGGGCATGGGTGTCGGCAAAGCGCGCATTGGGCGAGCCGATTAGTACATCGCAGGCCAGCGCCAGCTCAAACCCGCCAGTTATGGCGACGCCGTTAATCGCCCCGATAATCGGGCCGCTAAACCGGTTCAGTGATTTCACCGGATCAAAGCTATCAATGGTCAGAGCGGCCCCGTCATCGGCATTGCCCAATTCTTTCAGGTCGAGACCGGCGGTGAAGGCGCGCTCGCCAGCACCGGTAACAATCAGCACGCGGGTGGCGGCATCAGCCTCTAATTGGTCGACGGTTTCCGACAGCGACTGGCGCAAAGCGTGTGAAAGCGCGTTCATCGCGTTCGGTCGGTTGAGGGTCAATAGGGCGATGTCGCCGCGTTTTTCGACGGTGACAAGGCTTTGGGTGCTTTCAGTGCTTTCGGCGCTACTCATTTATACATCTCCCTTTGGATAGCCGATGGTGACCAGCTCGGCTCTGATTTCATCGAGAATGGCGGGGTCGTCAATGGTTGCTGGTACGCTCCACGCCTCGCCATTGGCGATTTTGCGGATGGTGCCGCGCAAAATTTTGCCGGAACGGGTTTTCGGCAGGCGGGCCACGCGGATGGCTATTTTAAACGCCGCCACCGGGCCGATTTGATCGCGCACAAGCTGAACCGCTTCGCCGATAATCTCTTGCTGGTCGCGATTGACGCCGTCATTGAGCACCAATAGGCCGATAGGGATTTCACCTTTCAGCGCGTCTTTCACGCCGAGCACGGCGCATTCGGCAATGTCTTTGTGAGCCGCCAGCACTTCTTCCATGCCGCCGGTGGATAGCCGGTGGCCAGCGACATTGATAATATCATCGGTCCGCGACATCACATAAAGATAGCCGTCTTCGTCAAGAAAACCGGCGTCACCGGTTTTGTAATAGCCCGGATAATCAGTAAGATAAGCTTGTTTGAAACCATCTTCATTTTCCCACAGGCTCGGCAGGCAACCGGGCGGTAGCGGTAGTTTGATAACAATCGCGCCGGTCTCGCCAGCCGCCACCGGTTGGTTTTCATCATCGACAATGTCGACGTGATAGCCCGGCATCGGAAGGGCTGGAGACCCTTTTTTGATTGGCAGGGTTTCAATGCCGACAGGGTTGCCGCAAATCGGCCAACCGGTTTCGGTCTGCCACCAATTATCAATCACCGGAATGTTCAAATGCCCTTCGGCCCAGTTAATCGTGTCAGGGTCGACCCGCTCACCGGCCAGATACAGGGTTTTCAGGCAGGACAAATCATAATCAGCGACCAATTTGGCGTCCGGGTCTTGCTTTTTAATGGCCCGGAAGGCGGTGGGGGCGGTGAATAGGGCCTTTACGCCATGTTCGGAAATCACCCGCCAAAACGCCCCTGCATCGGGCGTGCCGACAGGTTTGCCCTCATAAATCACGCTGGTCGCGCCAATCGCCAGTGGGCCATAGAGAATGAAACTATGACCAACCACCCAGCCAAAATCAGAGGCCGACCAAAACACTTCACCGGCGGCAATATTATAGACATTGTGCATCGCCCAGCTCAGCGCCACCAAATGGCCGCCATTGTCGCGTACCACGCCTTTCGGGATGCCAGTGGTGCCGGAGGTGTAGAGAATATACAGCGGGTCGGTGGCTTTCACCGGCACGCATGCAGGGCGCAGATTATCGGCCCGGGCTTTGTCTTCGCTGGTTTGCCAATCGGCATCATAGGGCTGGTCAAGCGGCGCGGTTTCCTGCGGCCGCTGCAACATAATGACATGCTCTGGCTTGTGGCTGGCCAAGGCAATGGCGCCGTCAATCAGCGGTTTATAAGCCACCACGCGGCCCGGCTCGAGCCCGCACGAGGCGGCCAAAATCATTTTCGGGCGCGCATCATCAATGCGGGTCGCCAGTTCAGCCGCCGCAAAGCCACCAAAGACAATCGAATGCACCGCGCCAAGGCGGGCGCAGGCGAGGGCGGCAATGGCGGTTTCGGCAATCATCGGCATGTAAATAATCACCCGATCGCCTTTTTCGACACCATGCGCTTGCATCATACCAGCGACGCATTCGACGCGCTCCAGCAAGTCGGCATAGCTGATGGTCTGCTTGCTGTCTGTCATTGGGCTGTCGTAAATCAAGGCGGTACGGTCGCCATGGCCAGCTTCGACATGGCGGTCGACACAATTATGGCAGGTGTTCATTTCGCCATCGACATACCAGCGGTCGCCGGTGTCATTAGTCTCGAATATTTTTTCCGGCGGGCGCGACCAGTCAATCAGTTGCGCTTGTTCCCGCCAAAACGCTTCTGGTGCCTCGACCCAGCTTTGATAAACAGCCTGATAGGCTTTTTCTGTCATTATGTACTCTCCTGAAAAAGAGTATAGGACAGAATTCGCCCGACGCAATGCGCTAGCGCATTTGCTTTTGTGACTTGTTATCGCCCTATCTATCTGGCAAAACAAAGAAACGTTATTTTAGGGGGGGTGATCAATGAATAACCTAAAAAAAGTAATGGCCGCCGCACTGCTTGTGCCGAGCTTGGCCTATGCTGAACCAGAAAATCGCCAAGCCCTATTCGGTGAGACCCACGTTCACACCAAACTGTCTTTCGACGCCTTTATTTTCGGCAATCGCAATGGGCCAGATGAAGCCTATCGCTACGCCAAAGGCGAAGCGATTAAGCACCCTGCTGGTTTTGATATGCAGCTGCCAGTGCCGTTGGATTTCCAAGCCAATACTGACCATGCCATGTATCTTGGCATGGTGCCTGCGATGTTCGATGAAACCAGCTCGGTGGCGCAGCATCCCGTGGCGATTGCCTTGCGGACGGCCAAATCTGCCAGCGAACGGCGCACCGCTTTTGGTAGCATGCTGCCGTATATTGGCCAGCAGGTTGAAGATGACTTGCTGGATATGGATATTGTGCGTTCGGCTTGGGCCGACACGCTGACCGCCTCTGAGCGCCATAACCAGCCCGGCACCTTTACCGCCTTCAACGCCTATGAATACACCTCGTCGCAAGACCGCTTTGAAAACCTGCACAGAAATGTGATTTTTGAGGGCGCTGCGCCGAAAGAACCATATTCCCGCCTGATTTCAAAAAATCCTGAAAACCTATGGCGTTGGATGGATAGTCTGCGCGACAAAGGCATGGATAGTATCGCCATTCCGCATAACTCCAATGGCTCAGACGGCTATATGTTCTGGGACAAAACCTATGATGGCAAAGAAATTGACCAGCAATATAGTGCCTTGCGGATGCGCAATGAGCCGATTGTTGAGGTCTCGCAAGTCAAAGGCACGTCGGAAACCCATCCGCTGCTGTCGCCGAATGATGAATTCGCGAATTTCGAGATTATGCCCTATCAAATCGCCACTTGGTTTGAGAGTAAAATCCAAGGCTCTTATGTGCGCGAAGCCTATCGCCGTGGCTTGCAATTGCAGGCAGAGGGGAAAGGCAATCCGTTTAAATTCGGCCTCATTTCGGCCTCTGACACGCATGTCGGGGCCGGTGCGTTTACCGAGAACAATTACTGGTCGAAAATCGGCATGGTCGATTTCAGCGGCAAATTACGCGGCTCGGTTGAACTGAGCTGGGTCGAACGCCTTGGCGGGCAAATCTTCCGTCTGCGCAATATGTGGACGCAATATAATCTGCCAGAGGCTGCATCGACGGGTCTGGCCCCGAAAAACCCTGCACCAGGCTTTTTGCACATGCAATGGTCAAGCTGGGGCGCGTCAGGTTTAGCTGGCGTGTGGGCTGAAGAAAACACCCGCAAGTCAATCTTCGCGGCAATGCGCCGGAAGGAAACATTTGCCACCAGTGGCCCTCGTCTGCGGGTCCGGTTTTTCGCTGGTTACGGCCTGAATGAGGCGATGCTGAGCGACCCTCAACTGGTGCAAAAATCTTATGACCTTGGTGTACCTATGGGCAGCGACTTAGTAATTCAGAAAAACGACGCCCCGAGCTTTTTGGCTTGGGCGACCCGCGATCCTCTGAGCGCGCCGCTGCAACGCTTGCAAATCATCAAAGGCTGGGTCGATGCTGACGGCAATTCGCATGAAGCGATTTACGACATCGCCTGTGCCGGTGGTGCGCCGGTTGATGCCGAGACCAATCGGTGCCCAGACAATAATGCGCAAGTCGATATTGCGACCTGTGATTACAGTGCTGACACCGGGGCGGACGAATTGAAAGCGCATTGGCGCGACCCGCAATTCGATGCCTCTGAAAATGCTTTTTATTACATCCGTGGCATTGAAAACCCGACCTGCCGTTGGTCGACATGGGATGCGATACGAGCTGGCTCGCCGGTCAATCCATCATTGGCGACAAGCATTCAAGAGCGGGTTTGGTCTTCGCCAATTTGGCTGGAACATTAAACGCAACATATGAGGTCTTTTGTGTCTTTTCTTAGGCTGCTTCTGCGCGACCGGTTCGTCTGGTTTGTGCTCATTGGGCTGGCGCTGTTTGTCGGCGAATGGGCGTTGCAAAAACGTCAAGACAAAGTGATTTATATCGATTTGCCATTGGTCGAAAAACTGGTAACGCAATGGCAATCGCAAACCAAATCAGCACCGGCACCCCATCAGCTTGATGCGCTGATTGAGGGTTATATTCGCGAAGAAATCTTGGTGCGCGAAGCCGAACGCCTTGGGTTGGATGATCAAGATGTGATTATCCGCCGTCGATTGGCGCAAAAGGTTGAGTTTTTCCTCGGCGATGCAGCGGCGCCAGAACCGCCGACAGAAGCCGATTTAAGAGCTTTTTTCGAGATCCAAAAACAACGCTATAGCACGCCGGAGACGGTGAGTTTCCGGCATATTTTCATCGCCAGCCAAGCCGATGCGCAAACCCTTTTAGCAACCGCCAACGATGAGAATTGGCGCAGTCTAGGCCAGCCTTTCATGCTCAATCGTGAATATGCGCGGCTGTCGCAAACTGATTTGCTGCAACTCATGGGCAGTCAATTTAGCGACGCTTTATTCGCAGATGGCCCGACTGGCCAATGGCTTGGCCCCGTGCGCTCGGCCTTTGGCTGGCATGTGGTGAACATCACCAGCCGCAGCGCCGCCAGCCTTGCGCCCTTTGAGACGATGGTCGAGAAATTGGCCAATGATTGGCATGCCGAAAAAGCCGCACAAGCCAAGCAAAAAGCGTGGCAAGACATCCGTGCCAGCTATCGCATTGAAATGGCACCGATTGAGGATGCGCCGCAATGATCATGCGGGCCTCGGCGAGCGCCTGGCGTGGCCGCCCGCTAATGTGGGCGTTGCTGACCATGTTGGGCCTTTGCCTGTCGCCCGTGGCGGCGCATGAAGTGCGCCCCGGCTATATTGAGATTACCGAAACTACGCGCGATGTTTTTGACATTAACTGGAAACAACCAGTGCGCGATGGCCGTCGCGAGGTTGCCGGATTGGGGCTTCGGCCCGTGTTTCCGGCCAATTGCCAGCGGGCGGGCGAAAGCACTATGCGGCGCAGTCCCGGCGCCTTGGTCGAGAATTTTACCCTGACCTGTGAAGGCGGCCTGCTGGGGCAGAGTATTGGCGTTCAGGGTTTGCGCAAAACCATCACGGATGTGTTTGTGCAGCTGACGCTGAACACCGGAAAAACCGCGCATTTGCGCCTCACCTCAGAAAACCCGCGACAAACATTTGGCGGCGGCGGTGTCGGGCTAGGGGCTTATTTCGGCATGGGGGTCGAGCATTTGCTGCTCGGCTTTGACCATATTCTGTTTGTTATTGGTCTGGTCATGCTGGTGCAGGGCTGGCGACCTTTGGTGCTGGTGGTGACGGCGTTTACCGTGGCCCACTCGCTGACCCTCGGGGTGTCGATGATGGACACAGTGCAAGTGTCGGGGCCAGTGGTCGAGGCGATTATTGCGCTGTCTATTCTTTTCGTCGCCATTGAGCTGACGCGGGCGCCTGAGGCGCGCTCGCTTCTGGCCAGCCGATACCCGCAAAGCGTGGCGTTTTTGTTCGGCCTGTTGCACGGCTTTGGCTTTGCCGGTGTGCTGAGCGATATTGGCCTGCCGCGCGATGCCGCTTTGCCGGCTTTGGGGTTGTTTAACCTCGGTATTGAGGCCGGGCAATTAGTGGTGGTCGGCGTGTGTTTGCTGTTTGGCAGTCGCATGGTCATGCTGCTCGATGCCAATGCCAAAGATTACCCGCGCCTGACGGCGATCAGCCGACAGCTACCGGTGCCACTGCTCGGCGGGCTGTCGGTTTATTGGTTGATTGACCGCAGTTTAGGTATATTTGCCAGCTAGATTTACTCAGCCGCTTGTTTGCTGTCTGCGCCATCGGTGAAGCTGGCTGGGCGTTTTTCCAACTCCGCCGTGACCGCCTCAATCTGATTGGCTGTGCCGATAATGTCATCCTGCAGCACGCTTTCAAGCATTAGCGTGTCAGCAAGCTGGACATCGGCTGGCTCATTGAACAAGCGTTTAATGCCGCGAATAGCATCTGGATTGCGCGCCGCGATTTGTTGCGCCGTGTCCATGGCAGCGGCCAGCGGATCATCGGCAATGCGGGTCAGGAAGCCCAATTCGCGGGCTTCTTCGGCTTCGAAAATGCGTCCGGTCATGGCCAGTTCCTTCACCACATCCTCACCAGCGACTTTTGTCATGGCGTGGGTTGTGCCCATATCTGGCACCAAACCCCATTTGATTTCCATAATGCTGAATCTGGTTTTTGGTGCGGCATAGCGAATATCGGCGCCCATAAACAACTGGAAGCCACCGCCCAAAGCAAAGCCGTGGGCTGCGCCAATCACTGGCACTGGTGCTTCGCGCCATGTGATGGCAGTTTTTTGCGGGCGGTTGGCAAGCCCGTGTGTGCGTTTGGCCAAGCGGCCTGAGGCGACAGAGGCTTTGTCGCGTGATGAGTCAGCCATTTTGGCGAAATTGCCCATATCCAGACCAGCGCAGAGGGCTTTGCCTTCGCCAGAAATAACCGCCACGCGAATGTCTTTGTCTGTGTGCAGACGTTCACCGGCTTCGATGAGCGCGTCCATCATTGCGTCATCAAGGGCGTTCATTTTGTCGCCGCGCACCAAGTGTACATGGGCGATATGGTTTTCAACTTTAAAATGGATACGGTCTTCCATGTTCAGCTCCCTAAATAGACTTTTCGCCGACACCAATGCGGCCAGCTAAAAAACCAAGATAAGTTGTAGCATAATCGGAGAAAGTGAATTTGTCAGGCGTAAAAATGCGCTCTGGTCGATAGGCCGCACCAGCTATTTTGACCATGTCTGCGTCTCCGCGATGCGCACAGAGGGCGAGCAGGGCGGTGGCGAAGGAGCAATCGGTCTGCTGCCCGCATTTTATCGTCACACCTAGCATATCCGCCAGCATTTGCGCCCAAAAAGGGCTTTGTGCGCCGCCACCGAGCAAATGTAAGCAATCGGGGCGGGTGGCCAGACGGTGCGCCATATCATCAAAAATCTCACGCAATGCGTGGCCGACCCCTTCATAGGCGGCGCGGGCGATACAGGCTTGATCCGTGGCCCGGGTTAGCCCTTGCAGGGTGGCCGTCAGGCTGGCATCCCAAAGCGGTGCCCGCTCGCCGTTCAGATACGGGTAAAACACCACCCCGTCACTGCCCAGCGGGGCGCTGGCGGCGAGCTGATCCATATCCGACGGCGACATATCACCGAGATAGAGCTGCCGCACCCACTGCAAGGCCGAGGCGCAATTATTCATCCCCGCCGCGTGGTAATGATGGGCTGGTAAAATATGAGGGTATAGCGAGACCGGCGGATGCGGCGTGTCGTCGGCGGTGGTGAAGGCCAGTACACCGGCTGAGGCCAGTTTCAGGCTGGCCGTGGTGCCATCAAGGGCGCCGCAACATAGCCACTCAACGCTGGTATCAATGGCCCCTTGGTAGACGCTAACGCTGGCTGGCAAGCCAGTGGCTTGCGCCGCCCCAGGGGTCAGCGTTCCAGCGCTGGCTCGCATATCGACAATTGGCGGCATGTGCGCGACGCTCAGCCCGACACGCTCGAGCAATCCAGGATCCCATTGTTGGGCTTGGGTGGCGGCTCGATAATCAGCCAGCATGGCACCGACAGCTTCGCTGGCGTCGGTTTGCCAATCACCGGTTAACTGGCTGCGCAGCCAGTCTTTGGCAAAGCTGATACGGGCGACGCGCTGCATGGTTTCCGGCTCGTGCTCTCGCAGCCATAATAATTGCGCCAATGTCCATGTCGGGTTAGGGCGGTTGCCGGTGCTGGCTTCAATGTTCTCGCTTTGCAGGGTTTCTGCTTGCTGGCTGGCCCGCTGGTCGCTCCACATAATGGCCGGTCGCAGCACCTCACCATGGGCATCTTGCAGCACGCCAATATGCGCCCCGCCGCTAAAGCTGATGGAACTGATTTGGGCGAACACATCGGCTTGCTCTTGGCGCAAGCGGGCCAAAGCCTGAAACAGCGCGGCGCGCCAGTCAGCCGGGTTTTGCTCGACCTGCAACGCGGCCGGCGCGTGGCTCACCAAGCCTTGGGTGACGCTGGCCACTAAGCTGGCTTCGACATCTATTACCGAGGCTTTGAGGCTGCTGGCGCCTAAATCAATACCAAGAAAATAACTCATATTGCTTTATACGCCGTTAATAGCTTGCTCGCAAAAAAATAGGGCGCCCACAAAAAGCGGACGCCCCGTGATTGGATTTAAGGAAATCGGTTAAAGACGTTCACCGACCGGCTGTAAAGGTTGCTCCACGGCCATACTCAGCTTCAGATTTCGATACCTCAAAAAAGACCTTTCACTAGACAATGGATCACCTCCTTTCAGTTGTTACAGACGAATCAAATTTTAAGCTGTTTTAATTCAGGGGCCAAAAGGTTTATGCTAACCTCACCTATTTCGTGGAGCGCTTATGTTACGTTATCAAATTATCCCTGTTACTCCGTTTCAACAAAATTGCACTGTCTTCTGGAATGAGGAGACCAAAAAAGGTGGCGTGGTAGACCCGGGCGGCGACCTTGCTTTGCTGAATAAATTCATTGATGAAAACGGCATTGAGATTGAAAAAGTTCTCGTCACCCATGGCCATCTCGACCATGCGGGGAGCGTTGCTGAAATGGCTGAACAGCGCGGCGTGCCGATTATTGGCCCACACAAAGAAGACAAATTCTGGATCGACGGCATGCCCGCCGCTGCGGCGCAATACGGGTTTCCTGAGGCGCTGGCTTTTGAGCCGGATCAATGGCTCGAGCATGGCGACACAGTCGATGTGGCCGGTGCCTCATTTGATGTGGTGCATTGCCCGGGGC
>JAHEIG010000013.1 GCA_024639515.1 Rhodobiaceae bacterium
GCGCAATGCCATCAAATCAAGCCTGCGGGTGGCCATCGAAGCCGGCCTCATCATGAAACGAAAAAACGGATACTGGGCTTCCGACCAAGTGCTGGCAATGTATTTGCAGTGGCATCTCGATGTGTTTGCCGGCTATGACAAACAGCTTTTATCAGCCACCGCCCTTGTTTATGAAACATTTGGCAAGCGCGACGAGACCGCCGGCATCGCCGCCGGTTGACGCCAACCCGATCACCCGCCGCAATTGGGCGTTAGATACTTAAATCGTCAATATTGTAATCTTTGAGATCGGCCCGCGACCGCTCGTTCCACACATAGGTAGACCCTGCGTTTTCAAAGGGCTGGTAGACATAAGCCTGCTCATCGGGGAAACGCTGTTTGCGCGCTTCAATGGCGTAGCCAATAGTGCGCGAGCGACGTTGAATAACCTCGTCATCGAAAACCTGCGAGTCGCTGTGCACGCCACCGCCTGCCACGCCAAGCACTGAGCTGCGGCGATGGAAACCAAAGTTCACCGTCACACGCTGTTCAAACCCGCAATTGGGGAATGAGCCATGCAATAGCTGTCGATTGCAAATCGCCACATCACCCGGATCACAAACAATCGGCACCGCCCCGTTGAGGCGTTCGCTGCCAGATTCTGCAACCAGCGTAGCAATGTCCAGCTTGCCCATTTTATGCGTGCCCGGAAGCACCCACACGCCGTTGACCGCCGTGCTGCCATAAACCTGCGCCATGAAATTAAAGCCGTGAATGTCTTGGTCAAAATCAGGGTTGTCCCAATGGGTCACGCCGTCTTGGTGCCAAGACACCGCCGCGCCAATGCCCGGATCTTTAATAAACAGGGCTTCGTTAAACGGGGCAAAATCGGCGCCATTAATTTCTTCCGTCACTTTCAAAAGCTGCGGATGGCCATAGACCCGCAAACAGGCCTCCGAGAACTGCAACGAGCCGAGTAGAATAAACGGCGCCGCTGCCGGTGTGTCGGCTTTGGCTTCCGGCTCGAACATTTTCACTTCATGGCGGCCATTGGCCAAGCTCGACCCGCCCAGCGGATCGCCCAATGGCTTCGACCAAACAAAATTCATCGCCTGATTGCCCGCCCCCAATGCGGTTTCGCCACGGTGATTGACTTGGCTGTCAGGGCCGGTCGGGAATTTATCGCGCATCGCATCCAAATCGGCTTTGATGTCTTCCAGCTCGTCGGCGTCCAAAACGTTTTCGAAAATATAGAAGCCATATTTCGAATAAGCCTCGACAATCGATGCATCGAGACGCCCTTCACTGTCAAAACGGATCGGCCCGCGATTATCAAGCTGCAGGGCTTTTTCTTGACCCGCTGTCAGATAAGCGCGCATGGCGTCGGCATCGTCACCGTAATATTGCGCGCAGGCTTCAATAGACGCAGAAATATCAAGGGGCATGGGTACTCTCTCAAAAGCTAAAATTAGATGTGAAATTTAAGACGCTTTGCGCCGCCATTTCAAGAGCCAATTAGCCAATAACGCTTGCAACGGCTTAGATATCGTCACGAATATCATAGGTGGTGAAAACCGGCGGCGCGGCGATAATATCGGCGATTGTTTCCATCATGCCGGTTTCAGCCCGCCACCCGAGATAAGCCTGCTGGCTTTCGGCTTTGTCCCAAATCTCAACCAAAAGCAGCGTGTTGGTTTCGGCATTGAAATAGCTTTTTACCGACTCGCAGCCGGCAAAGGCGCGGGTGTCGACCAAAGCCTCTTTCATGCCGGCAAGGGCGGCCTCAACGGCTTCGGGTTTATATTGGAAACTGACAGTGACCATGACAGACATATTGCTCTCCTCATTAAATAAATTTTCCGGTATCTAGCTTATCGAAACGCCGTGTCAGCGCAAGCCAATTAGCCGCTTTATTTCTGCAAAAAGGCGCTTGCCATTTACCTCAGTTTATTTCTACAGTCCTGCCAGCAAACCGTACCGCTGCGGGCATTTCAAAGGACAGTTTAATGAGCGATACGCCAAAGAAATTAGAGGGCTACACCAAATGGGGTGGCGAAGAACCATTTGAGGACTATGTCGGCCCGTTTTACATGAAACTCGACCCCGAAGGTGGCAAGCATGTGTCGGCTTTGGTGGTCGACGAGCACCACCTGAATGGCGGCGGCTTTTTGCATGGTGGCCTGCTGATGACATTTGCCGATTACGCGCTATTCGTCATCGCGCATAGCGAGTTGGATGAACACTATGGGGTCACGGTTTCATGCCAGACTGACTTCCTCAAAGGCACCGACCCGCGCGGCAAAGTTTTGCTGGCGCATGGCGAGGTGACCCGCAACACGCGCAGTTTGATTTTCGTCAGAGGCGAGATTATCATTGAAGATGAACCAGAAAATAAATTAGCGACGTTTACCGGTATTATTAAACGTGTCGCGCCAAAATCTTAACAAACCAGCGCTGAGCGCGTTTTCATGACGGACAAGACGATGAGCCAATTACACCTTCACCCTGTGACCGGCGCCTGCGGCGTCGAAATCTCCGGCGTCAGCCTTGCGACGCTAAACAATGAGACGTTCTCTGACATCTATCAGGCGTTTCTCGATTGCGGCGTGGTGTTTTTGCGCGACCAAGACATCTCGCTTGATGATCTTGTCAGCTTTGGCCAACGCTTTGGCGAGCTTGAAGTGCACCCAATTGTCGATGGCATGGAAAACGCGCCAGAAATCACCAAAGTCTTGAAACCAGCTGGTGAAAGCGCGTCTTTCGGCACCGGCTGGCATAGCGACAATACGTTTTTTGAAAAGCCATCTAAAGGCTCGGTGCTGTATGGCAAAACCATTCCGCCCTATGGCGGCGATACGGTTTTCGCCAATCAATACCTCGCCTATGAACGCCTCAGCGACGGGCTGAAACAAAAACTCGAAACCATGAACGCGGTGCATTCTGCCGGTGAGGCTTATACGGTGGCTGGCACACAAGACAAGTATGATAAGAAAACCGCCATCACCTACACATGGGACGACAGTATTATGGACGAGGTGGTGCATCCGGTGGTCATCACCCACCCTGAAACGGGCCGCAAGGCGCTTTATGTCAATGACATGTTCACCTTGCGCTTTGAAGGCATGACCAAAGCCGAAAGCCAGCCTTTGCTCGACTATCTCTATGCCCATGCCACCAAGCCTGAATTTTGCTGCCGCTTCCGCTGGTCGCCCAATGCTATCGCGTTCTGGGACAATCGCGCCGTGCAGCATTATGCCGTAGATGATTACCAAGATTTCGAACGGCTCATGTATCGGGTGACAATTAACGGCGACAAGCCTGCCTAGCCTTATTCTGCGTATCCGAAGGAGCGTCATGCCCCGCTTTCTTGTTCTTGATGCTTACGACCGGCCTGCCCGTGATAAATTGCAAGCGGCGGGTGCCAGCGCTGCTGGTGATTTGTATAAAAACATGCTGTTGCATTGGCGCCCCGAGGCCGAGGTCGAGATTGCCTATAGCGCCGATAAATCGGCCAGCATTGCCGACTTGTCAGCCTATGACGCGATGTTCTGGACCGGCTCCAGCTTGACGATTTATCACGACGCACCAGAAGTGACGCAACAGATTGACTTGGCGCGCGAGGCTTTCAGACTGGGAGTTCCTGCTTTTGGCTCTTGCTGGGCCTTGCAACTGGCCTGCGTCGCCGCCGGTGGCACCTGCCGCAAAAATCCCAAAGGCCGCGAATTTGGTCTGGCCCGCGACATCACACTGACAGCAGAGGGCGCGGCGCATCCGGTATTCGCCGGTCGGCAAGACCGTTTCATGGCGTTTTGCAGCCACCTTGATGAAATCGAAACCTTGCCGCAAGGGGCCAGCGTGCTGGCCGGCAATCACATTAGCCGCGTGCAGGCAGCCGAAATACGCCACGATCAGGGCGTGTTTTTCGCCCAGCAATATCACCCCGAATATGATTTTAGCGAAATCGCTGCCCTGTCGCGGTTTCGCGCTGAAGGGCTGATTGATGACGGCTTTGTCGCCGATGAAGCTGGTTTGCAAGCCTATATCGCCGACTGCCAAGCCTTGAGCGATAATCCGCGCGATGCTGATTTGCGGGCGGGTTTACAGGCCGATGATGCGGTGCTTGAGCAAAAAGTGCGCCAAAACGAAGTCAGCAACTGGCTCGATTTGACCTTCCCCAAGCGCTAAAGCGGGTCGATATCGCCCTGCTCTTGCCCGGCCTTAAACTCGGCGCGGAAGCTGTCAAAGCGGTTTTCGGCAATGGCGTCGCGCATCGCTGCCATTAATTCTTGGTAAAACGCCAGATTGTGCCAAGTCAGCAGCATGGCGCCGAGATACTCGCCGCAACGATGCAAATGGTGCAAATAAGCCCGACCATATTGATGACTGGCCGGACACATGCTGGCCGCATCCAGAGGCCGCGTATCAGCAGCGTGGCGGGCATTGCGAATATTCACCTTGCCGCGCCATGTATAGGCGGTGCCATGGCGACCAGCGCGGGTTGGCATCACGCAATCAAACATATCAATGCCGCGCGCCACCGCTTCGACCAAATCATCCGGCGTGCCGACGCCCATGAGATATCGCGGTTTGTCTTGCGGCAGAGCTGGCACCGTGTAGTCGAGCACTTGCAGCATCATGTCTTGGCCTTCACCAACAGCCAGACCGCCGACGGCATAGCCATCAAAGCCGATATCCTGCAACTGCGCGGCGCTTTCATGGCGTAAATCTTCATAGGTGCTGCCCTGCACAATGCCGAAAAGCGCATCGCCTGCGCCAGCATCATATTTTGCAAAAGCCTGTTTCGAGCGTTTGGCCCAGCGCATGGATAGCTGCATGGATTTATCAGCCTGCTCGCGGGTGGCAGGAAACGGCGTGCATTCATCCAGCACCATGCGGATATTGGCCCCGAGCAGGGTTTGAATCTCGATGCTGCGCTCCGGCGTCAGCATATATTTCTGGCCGTCGAGATGGCTTTGAAAGCGCACGCCCTCCTCGCTCATTTTCGCCAGTTTCGACAGCGACATCACCTGAAAGCCGCCACTATCGGTGAGGATCGGCCCATCCCACTGCATAAACTGCTGCAAACCGCCCAACGCCGCGACTTCTTCAGCCCCCGGGCGCAACATCAAATGATAGGTGTTGCCCAGCACAATATCGGCGCCTAGCTCCCGCACTTGCTCGGGATACATCGCCTTCACCGTCGCCGCCGTGCCAACTGGCATAAAGGCCGGCGTGCGAATATCGCCACGCGGTGTCTCGATAACACCGGTGCGCGCTTTGTCGTCGCTATTGTGCAGGGTGAATTTCATATCTCTTGTCTCTCCAGCAAACACGCATCGCCATAGGAATAGAACCGATAGCCCGCGCCAATCGCATGGGCATAGGCGGCCTGCATGGTGTCTAGCCCGCTAAACGCTGAGATAAGCATGAAAAGCGTTGATTTTGGTAGATGGAAATTGGTCAGCAGCATATCAGCGGCGCGAAAACGATAGCCCGGCGTAATGAAAATATCCGTCACATCCTCAAACGGATGGACGATACCGGCTTCATCTGTGGCGCTTTCCAACAGCCGCAAACTGGTGGTGCCGACACAGATAATGCGGCCCCCATCTTCATGCACCTGATTGAGCTGGGCGGCGGTTTGTGGCGTCACTTGCCCCCATTCGCCGTGCATTTGGTGAGCCTCAGTATCGTCGACTTTCACCGGCACAAAAGTGCCCGGGCCGACATGCAAGGTCACTTCATGCAGGCTGACGCCCTTGTCTTTCAGGCGCTGCACCAATTCTGGGGTGAAATGCAGCCCCGCCGTGGGGGCGGCAACGGCGCCATCTTGGGTGGCAAAAAGCGTTTGATAGTCGTCATTATCGCGCGAATCGGGGGCGCGTTTGCTGGCGATATATGGCGGCAATGGCATGGAGCCAAGCTCACTCAGTGTGGTTTCCATGGCATCGGCGACGACGCGGAAGCTGAGCTGCGCCTCGCCGTCTTTGCGGGCTGAGACATCCGCCAGCACGCCGTTGAAATCAATCACATCGCCATCTTTGACGCGCTTTGCTGGCTTGAGAAAACACCGCCAATCGACCGGCCCAAGCCGCTCGGTCAGGGTGAACTCAATCTGAGCCCCCTCACCGCCCGCGCGATGGCGAATACCGCTAAGCCGTGCCGGAATAACCTTGGTCACATTAACCACCAGCGCGTCGCCGCTGTTCAATAAATCAGGCAAATCAGCCACCGATTTATCGTCAAACGCGGCAGACCCGCTGACATGCAACAACCGCGCACTGTCGCGCGGCGTCACAGGCCGTAATGCAATCAGGCTTTCTGGCAGGTCAAAATCGAACAGATCGACCTGCATCTGGCTTAATCGGTCAGTTTCAGCGAAATAATCGAGTCAGGCTCAGCCGGTGGCTCGCCTTTGGCAATCGCGTCGACATGCTCCATGCCTTCAATCACTTGACCGAAGACGGTGTATTGGCCGTCGAGGAAGCGGGCATCGTCAAAGCAAATGAAGAACTGGCTATTGGCGCTGTCTGGGTGCTGCGAACGGGCCATGCCGAGCGTGCCACGAACAAATGGCTCATTTGAGAACTCAGCCCGCAAATCCGGGTAGTCAGAACCGCCCATGCCCGTACCGGTTGGGTCGCCGGTTTGCGCCATAAAGCCATCAATCACGCGGTGAAAGATGATGCCATCGTAGAAATTTTCGCCAATCAGCGTTTTGAAACGCTCAACATGGTTTGGCGCCAAATCTTCGCGCAGTTTAATTTTCACCGTACCGGTCTTCAATTCCAATAACATAACAGACTCCTTATCTGACGCCCACGCTGACACAGGGGTTGCCAGAACTGCCAAAACAGACATAACAAACATGATGTAACGCATGACTTTCTCCGTATATTTACTTGTATTAATTAGATGTTTTCTAAAACAACCTTTGGCACGAATGGGCTAATATCGCCACCCATCGCCAAGATTTGGCGCACCAAAGTTGATGATATAAAGCTGACATCAGGTGATGCTGTCAAGAACACAGTCTCAACCTCCGGCGCCATGGCGCGATTCATCGCCGTCATTTGCGCTTCATATTCGAAATCTTCGGCGTTTCTGAGGCCGCGAATAATCAGCCCTGCCCCATGCTTTTTGGCTTCATCGACCAACAGGCCGTTAAAATCGACAACACTCAGCTCAACGCCTTTTTGCTTTGCCAGCGCGCCAATTTCGCTGTCGATCATCGCCGCCCGATCTTCAAAGCTGAAAAGCGGCGTTTTGGTGGCACTGACGCCAATCGCCACAATCAATTTGTCGACGATAGACAGGCTGCGCTCGATAATATCAATATGACCATTGGTAATCGGGTCAAAACTCCCCGGATACAACCCTACACGCATTAAGCTTCGCCTCCCTCTTCATCGGTGCCGGATGCGGCATCATCTTGAGACGCGTCATTGTCACCGCTTGATGGCGTGATTTCAACCCCATCTGCGCTTTCACCGCCTTCAGCGGTATCAGCCTCCGTATCGCCTTCTTCGGCATCGCTATCATCGTCAGTTTCGCTCAAATGCGCCACAGACACCACTTTCGCATCATCTTCGGTCTTGAAGATGGTGACGCCTTGGGTGTTACGCCCAGCAATCCGCACATCGTCGATCGGGCAACGAATAAGCGTGCCGCCATCGGTGACCAGCATAATCTGGTCGCTTTCCTCAACCGGGAAAGCAGCCAACAGGTCGCCATTACGCTCGGTCACGGTCATCGCGATAATACCTTTGCCGCCACGCCCTGAGACGCGGTACTCATAGGCAGATGAGCGTTTACCAAAGCCATTTTCGCTGACCGTCAGAATAAACTGCTCAGCCGCGCCCATTTCGGCGTAGCGCTCCGGCGACAAGGCGGTTTCTTCGGCGGTTTCGCCGTCTTCTGCCACATCAACTTCTGGTGCTTCACCCTCACCCTCATCGGCGGCACGGCGTATCATCGCCGCCTGTTTCAGATAGGTATTGCGCTCGGCTGGCGTTGCATCGCTGTGGCGCAGAATCGCCAGCGAGATAACACTGGCCCCCGCATCAAGGCGGATGCCGCGCACACCGGTCGAATTACGGCTTCTAAACAGACGCACCGCATCGGCTGGGAAGCGAATGGCCCGACCGCTTGAGCTGGTCAGCAACACATCATCACCGGCAGAGCAGGTCTCCACGCCGATAATCCGCTCGCCCTCATCGGGTTTCATGGCGATTTTACCATTGCGGTTAATCTGCACAAAGTCAGACAAATCATTGCGTCGCACATTGCCGAGGCTGGTGGCGAACATGACGTTCAAATCGCCCCATATTTCCTCATCCTGCGGCAGCGCCATAATATCGGCAATTCCCTCGCCCTCATCCAATGGCAGAAGGTTAACCAGCGCTTTGCCGCGCGATTGCGGATTAGCCGCCGGCAGCTTCCAGACCTTCATTTTATAGACCATGCCTGTAGTCGAGAAGAACAGGATTGGCTGGTGGGTATTGGCCACGAAAATGCGGCTGACGAAATCTTCGTCTTTGGTGGCCATGCCCGAGCGCCCTTTACCGCCGCGCCGCTGGGCGCGATAGGTCGAGAGTGGCACACGCTTAATGTAGCCTCCATGACTGACCGTCACCACCATGTCTTCTTGCGGAATCAGCGATTCATCGTCGACTTCGCCGTCATTTTCGACAAATTCAGAGCGTCGCGGCGTGGCAAATTCTTCCCGCACTTCGTCTAATTCTTCGCGGATAATCGACATCACCCGTTCGCGCGAGCGCAGAATATCCAGGAAATCGGTGATTTGCTCGCCCAATCCCTTCAGTTCGTCGCCAATCTCGTCGCGCCCCATGGCGGTCAGACGTTGCAGGCGTAACTCAAGGATGGCGCGGGCTTGCGCTTCGCTGAGAATATATGTGCCTTCTTCCGACACACGGTGCAGCGGGTCATCAATCAACTGAATCAACTCGCTAACATCAGCCGCTGGCCATTTGCGCTCCATTAATTGCTGGCGCGCATCTTGCGGCGACGGGGCTTTGCGGATCAGCGCAATTACTTCGTCAATATTCGATACGGCAATCGCCAAACCAACCAACACATGGGCCCGGTCGCGGGCTTTATTGAGGTCAAACTTCGAGCGCCGCGTGATCACTTCTTCGCGGAACGCCAAAAACGCTTTCAGCATTTGCCGCACGTTCATTAATTGCGGCTGGCCTTGGTCAAGCGCCAGCATATTGGCGCCAAAGCTGCTTTGGAGCTGCGAGAAGCGATACAGTTGATTGAGCACCACCTCCGACACCGCGTCGCGTTTCAGTTCGACCACCACACGCATGCCGTCGCGGTCAGACTCGTCGCGAATATCGCTAATCCCCTCAATGGTTTTGTCGCGCACCAAATCGGCGATTTTCTCAATCATTGAGGTCTTATTGACCTGATATGGAATTTCCGTGATGACAATGGCTTCGCGGTCTTTGCGAATTTCTTCAACACTGGCGCGGCCACGCATGATAATCGACCCGCGCCCTGTGGTCACTGCTGAGCGCGCCCCGGTGCGGCCCAGCAACAGGCCGCCGGTCGGAAAATCAGGGCCAGGCACAAAGGCCAGCATTTCTTCATCGCTTAATTCTGGGTTTTCAATCAGCGCCGTGCAACCATCCAGCAACTCACCAAGATTATGCGGCGGAATATTGGTCGCCATACCAACGGCGATACCATTGGCACCATTGACCAGCAAATTCGGCAAACGGGCTGGTAGAACCTCCGGCTCGCGCTCTGAATTATCGTAATTGTCTTTGAAATTGACGGTATCTTTTTCAATATCGGCCAAAATCGAGTGGGCTGGCTTGGCCATCCGCACTTCCGTGTAACGCATGGCGGCTGGCGGGTCGCCATCAATCGAGCCGAAATTACCCTGCCCGTCGAGCAATGGCAGGCGCATGGAGAAATCCTGCGCCATCCGCACCAAAGCGTCATAAATTGATTGGTCGCCATGCGGGTGATATTTACCAATCACATCACCGACCACACGGGCCGATTTACGGTATGGTTTGTTGAAGTCGTAGCCGTTCTCGTTCATTGAGAACAAAATGCGCCGATGCACGGGTTTCAAGCCGTCGCGCACGTCAGGCAATGCCCGCGAAACAATCACGCTCATCGCGTAATCGAGATACGACACGCGCATTTCATCTTCAATGCTTATTGGCTGAATATCAAAGCCGTCATTTGGCCCACTGCCATCTGGCGGTAAGGTGCCGTCTGGCGGCCCACTGCCGTCGCCCGAGCCATTATCACCAGCATCATCTGCGTCAGCAGAATC
>JAHEIG010000027.1 GCA_024639515.1 Rhodobiaceae bacterium
GATTGGAGACAATCCGATAGGGCTGGTCGGTCAGGCTTTCGGGCGGCATCTCAAGCGCGTCGCCTTGCACGATTTCCAGCCGTCCGGGATAGTGTGCGGCGATTTCGGCCAGTGCTGGCAGAAAGCGTTTATCGGCCTCAATCACAAATACTTTGCGCGCTCCTTCCATCAACAGGCCGCGCGTCAGACCGCCGGGGCCTGGGCCGATTTCAATGACATCGCAGGAGGATATATCACCCGCCGTGCGGGCAATGCGCCGCGTCAGATTGAGGTCGAGGATGAAGTTTTGGCCAAATTTCTTATCGGCCCGCAATTCATGCTGGGCGATGACATCGCGAAGCGGAGGTAATCCGTCCTCGGTCATCAACTTAGCGATATTCGACGACGGCTTCGCGGCGCAGGTCGCGCAAATGACGCCGCGCCATCATGCCAATGCGCTGCGAGTAGATACTGTCAGAAATTGCTTCGCGTGAGACTTGCGTGCCTTGGTCATCTTTGCGGTCGCAAACAATATAAACCACCGCGCCGTCGGCTGTGCTTTGCGGTGCGGTGAGCTGACCGGCTTCGAGATTGGCCAACGCCCTGTGCAGGTTACCGGGCAAGTCGCCGAGCGGTTGCAGGCCCGAGCGTTTGACGCTGGCGCCCAAATCTTTGGCGCTGGTTTGCGCCCGACGGCAGGTTTTGAAGCTGTCGACAAAGCCGGTCACCGTGTCGATATCGGTTTCTGGCTGAAACCCGACCGTCAGCACATCAAATTGATTTTTCAGCGGGTTTTTGGCATTGCCATCGCGGCGTTCAGCAAGCGCCAGAATGTAAATACCAGCCGAGGTCTTGACCGGCGGTGAGATTTGCCCCGGTTGCATTTGTTTCAACACATCGCTCAGTTGGCGGTTGACCTGTGTCGTCGACACCCAGCCCAATTCGCCGCCGCGCACAGCACTGGGGGCGATAGAGAATTGTCGCGCCACCGCCGCAAAGTCGACACCGGCTTGCAACTGGCGGACGATTTCTTGCGATAGCGTATTGATTTCTTGTTCATTGGCGAAGGCTTCAATGTTCAGCAAAATCTCGCTGACCTTGAAACGCGGCTCATTCAAAGAGCGCATGGCTTTTTCATATTGCTCGTCGATTTCTTGGTCGCCAATTTTCAGGCGCCCGCCAAAGCTACGGCGAACAAATTGGCTCCACGCCAATTCAGCTTCGATTTGGCCTTTCAGCGTGTCGTCTTCAATACCGTTTTCACTGAGAAACGCTTTAATGCCCTCCATCGTCATCTGATTTGAACCGGCCATGCGTTCGATGTTTTGGTCGACTTCCTTCGGGTCAATTGCAATCTCGACGCGCTCGGCTTCTTGCATTTGCAGTTTCTCATCAACCAAAGAGCGCAGCACTTGCGCGCGGATACGATCGCGCATCTCCGGTGAGCGCTGAATGCCCGAGGTGGCGAAGAACAAGTCGACGCGCTGATCGACGTCAAATAGTGAAATCACCTGATCGTTTACAATCGCCGCAATGCCTTCAACATTGCGATCTTGGCCGATGGCCGCGAGAGCCAATGAGGGCGCCATAGCAAGCAGGGTGCCAGCGATAAAAAGGGTTTTGAATTTATGCATAATCTACTCTTTAGTTGCGCCCTTGTTTAACACACTTGTTTGCGTCTCGACAAAACCTAAATCAACTAGACCTGATGATGAAACCGCAATAGTGTTGTCGCTCGGCTTTTAGCCTGTCGACGTTCATTTCTAAGGTGTTCATCCTTAACATAAAATCTGGAGAAAAAAATGCCTCTTTCAATTAGTTTTGCCGCAGAAAAATTGCCCAGCAAGGGTTCTTTGATTATTGCCGTGCCGGATGGCGGAAAATTGGCGCCTTTGGCCAAGCAGCTGGACAAAACCACAGGCGGTGCGATTTCTCGCGCCATTCAGATTAAAAAGTTCAAAGGCAAAGCAGGGGCCAACTTTTCGCTGCTGGCACCCGCCAAAACCACGCTTGACCGGATTGTCGTGATTGGCGTTGGTGACCCGAAAAAACTAACCGCCGTCGATGCCGAGAAATTTGGCGGCACGGTGCTCAGCACGGTTGAAAAAACCGATGGCGCGGCAACGCTTTTGCTGGAGCCGATGAAAGCCGCTTTGAGTGACGCTGATTTGGCGGCGCGCGTGGCAACTGGTGCCTATTTGCGCGACTATAAATTCGACGCCTATAAAACCGTCAACAAACCAAAAGGCGGGCTGAGCCGCTTGTCGATTGCCAGCAAAGCGGCGGCTGGTGCGCGCAAAGTATTTGCCGAATATAAAGCGATTGCCAGTGGCACTATTGTGGCCCGCGATTTGGTCAATGAACCATCGAATATTCTAACCCCGCCGGAATTTGCCAAGCGCGCCCGCGCCCTCAGCAAGCTCGGCGTGAAAGTCGAAGTGCTCGGCGAAGCGCAAATGAAAAAGCTCGGCATGGGCTCGCTTCTCGGCGTCGGGCTGGGCAGCCAACACCCAAGCCAACTTGTGGTGATGCAATGGAACGGCGCCGCCAAAAGCAAAAAGCCGCTGGCGTTTGTCGGCAAAGGCGTGTGCTTTGACACAGGCGGCATCTCGATTAAGCCGTCCGCTGGTATGGAAGACATGAAAGGCGATATGGGCGGTGCCGCTGCAGTGACCGGCCTGATGCACACACTGGCCAGCCGTAAGGCCAAGGTCAATGTGGTCGGTATTTTGGGGCTGGTTGAAAATATGCCAGACGGCAAAGCCCAACGCCCTGGCGACATTGTCACCTCAATGTCGGGGCAGACCATTGAAGTGTTGAACACCGACGCCGAAGGCCGCTTGGTGCTGGCCGATGCGCTGTGGTACACGCAAAAACGCTTTAAGCCTGAGTTTATGATTGATCTGGCGACCTTGACCGGTGCCATTATGGTGGCGCTGGGGCAAGAATTTGCCGGTATGTTCACCAATAGTGACGAACTGGCGGCGCGCTTGACGCAAGTCGGCAATGACGAGGGCGAGAAAGTCTGGCGCATGCCGCTGAGCGACACATTCGACAAAATGATCAACACACCAAACGCCGATATGAAGAATATTGGCGGTCGTTATGGCGGCTCCAGCACGGCGGCGCAATTCCTGCAACGCTTCACCAATGATGTGCCATGGGTGCATTTGGATATTGCCGGCACTGCCATGGGCTCACCGAAAAATGCCATCAGCCGGACATGGGCCAGTGGCTATGGCGTGCGCTTGCTCGACCGTTTGGTAAAAGCCTATTACGAATAGGGCCAGTGCGTGAGCGAGATACTGTTCTACCATTTAGAGCGTCACACGTTCGAACAAACGCTGCCGGTCTTGCTGGAAAAAACCCTTGAGCGCGGCTGGAAGGCGGTTGTGCAAACAGCTTCGCCTGAACAGGTGAAAGCGCTGGATGAGCATTTGTGGCGCTGGCGCGACAATAGTTTTCTGCCGCATATGGCGGCCGGTGACGAAAAGGGTGCGGCCTATATCGCCGACCAGCCAATTTTTGTTACCGATCAGAGCGATACGCCAAACGCCGCCAATGTGCTGTTTCTCGTCGACGGGGCAACCCGCGAGACGCTTGAGGCGTTTGATCGATGCGTCATCATGTTTGATGGCCGCGATGAGGAAACCCTCGCCCAGGCGCGGGCCCAATGGGCGGCGCTGAAAGATAGCGGCCATGAGCTGACCTATTGGCAACAAAACGCAGAGGATAAGTGGGAAAAGCGCGCTTAGCCGCGTTCTTCCTGCATCTTTCGCGCGCTGATCTGGCATGCGGAAGGTTCTTGCAAGAGTTGCATAACCCCCTTATAAGGCGCGTAGATTTGTACCCTGAAAGGAAGCTATCACATGGCCCTCGAACGCACTTTTTCGATTATTAAACCAGACGCCACGCGTCGCAATCTCACTGGCAAAATCATCGACCGTTTTGAAACAAATGGTCTGCGTATTATCGCCTCAAAACGTATTCACATGACCCGCGAACAGGCCGAAGGCTTTTACGCGGTACACAGCGAGCGCCCTTTCTTTGGCGAGCTTGTTGAGTTCATGATTTCTGGCCCTGTGGTTGTGCAAGTGCTGGAAGGCGAAAACGCGATTTTGAAAAACCGCGAAATTATGGGTGCCACAAACCCAGCCGAAGCTGACGCCGGCACCATCCGCAAAGACTTTGCGGAAAGCCTCGAAGCCAATTCTGTGCACGGCTCAGACGCCCCAGAAACAGCGGCTGAAGAAATTCAATTCTTCTTCTCAGATGATGAGTTGGTTGGCTAATTAAGCCGCACATCGCTGTGAAAAATCTGGCGGGCCTGCTTTATGCAGTGTCCGCCATTTTTTTAATGACAATATCCAGCGCGTCGCAATAGGCACCATGTTCGACGCCTAAAACGCGGGCCGCCAGCGTGTCTGGTGTATCGTCGGGCAAGACCGGCACTTGCTTTTGCACAATCACCGGCCCGTCATCCATTTCTGGCCGCATATAATGCACCGAACAGCCATGCGTGGCGACGCCGTCTTGCAGCGCCCGCGCATGCGTGTTCAGCCCCTTATAGGCAGGCAATAGGGAAGGGTGGATGTTGATCAGCCGGTCGTGCCAAGCGGTAACAAATTCAGCCGTCAGCAGGCGCATAAAACCGGCGCAACAAATCAAATCAACCTGCGCTTCTGTCACCGCTTCGTGCAGCACCGCTTCAAACGCTGCGCGATTGTCGAAGTCTTTATGGTCAATCACCTGACAGGGAATATTGCGGGCGGCGCAAATCTCAATGCCGCCAGCCTTTGGCCGATTGCTGATGCCCAGCACCAACTCAGCTGGCACGCTGTCTTGCGCCATGTGTTTGGCAAGGCTTTCGAGATTAGAGCCGCGGCCTGAAAACAACACGGCAACGCGCAAACCGGCGCTAGCTGACGCGGTTTGACTCATGATGCGAGCGTGCCCTCAAAGGTCACTGCCTCTCCATCGCCGCGCATGGTCAAATGACCAATCACGCTGACGCGCTCGCCTTGCGCTGTCAAAAAGCCGGCGACCTCATCGGCTTGTGCTGGGTCAACCACAACAAACATGCCAAGCCCGCAATTAAATATCCGCAACAGTTCGGCTTGTTCAATATGGCCCATTTTCTGCAAGCCGGCGAACACGCTGGGCAATGACCAGCCTGATAAATCAATATGCGCGGCGCAGTCATCGGGCAGAATACGCGGCAGATTTTCTTGGAAACCGCCGCCGGTCACATGCACCAAGGCTTTAATGCCAGAGGTTTGTTGCAATGCCGCCAGCACGGGTTTGACATAAATCCGGGTTGGGGTGAGCAGGTCTTGGCCCAGCGTCAGTCCGGCATTGAACGGACTTTCGGCCTGCCAGTCGAGACCTTGTTCAGCAATCAATTTGCGCACCAGCGAAAAGCCATTTGAGTGTAGGCCGTTGGACGCTAAACCGAGCACCACATCGCCAGCCCCGACATCTTTGCGCGGTAAAATCGCGTCGCGCTCAACCGCGCCGACGCCAAAACCAGCCAAATCATAGTCGCCGGCCTCATACATGCCAGGCATTTCTGCGGTTTCGCCGCCAATCAGGGCGCAATTGGCTTGCTTGCAACCATCGGCAATGCCGCTAATGACATCGCTGGCGGCATCGACGTCGAGCGCGCTGGAGGCAAAATAATCAAGGAAGAAAAGCGGTTCGGCGCCCTGCACAATCAAGTCATTGACCACCATGGCGACCAAATCAATGCCCACCGTGTCGTGTTGTTGGGTGTCGATGGCGATGCGTAATTTGGTGCCGACGCCGTCATTGGCGGCGACCAGAACAGGGTCACTATAGTTGCAAGCGGCCAAGTCGAACAGACCGCCAAAGCCGCCCAATTGGCTGTCTGAGCCGGCGCGGGCGGTGGCTTTGGCCATGGGCGCGATGCGGCGCACCAACTCATTGCCCGCTTCGATGTCGACACCCGCCGCGGCATAGGTTTGGGGCGAGGTATTGTCTGACTTACTCATGCGCGTGCTCCATTAACACCAAATTTTGATGAATCGCTGAATTGGCTGGGAAAATAACATGCCGCCACAGTTTTGTAACCTTTTGTGTGACAGCTGGGTGAAGTTTTCCCCGCTTGCTGCTTTTCATTGCAGCAAACGCCATGTCGCGCTAGTTTTCCGAAATGCGAAAAGCTCTACTTTTCTTGTTAAGCGCCACGTTTGGCTTGGTTGCTGGCGGCCTCACCCTGCCGGCGATGGCGGGCAGTATTTTCATGGTTGATAAAATCAACGTCGATATGTCTGGCCAGTCGGCCAGTGTGGCCCGCGAAATGGCCCTCAGCAATGGCCAGAAACAGGCGCTGGATATTGTCTTGCGGCGCTTGACCTTGCGCGATGAATGGCCGCTTTTGCCCAATCTCGAAGACGTAGCGGTCGATGATTTGGTCGAAGGCTTCCGGGTCAGCAATGAGAAGACCGGCAATAAACGCTATCTCGCCACGCTTTCGGTGCAATTTAAGCCAACCGCCATCCGCGCCTTATTGCGCGCCCGTGGCACGTCGGTGACGGAAGTGCAGAGCCGTCCGGTTTTGCTGGTGCCGGTGCTGGAAAATCAAGACGGGTTGCAGGCATGGGGCGAACATTGGTGGCGCGAGAGCTGGAACCAACGCGATTTGGACAATGTGCCCGCCCCGATGACCTTACCGCTCGGCGATATTGATGACTCGACCCTGCTGTCAGCCGAAGACGCGCTCATCGGCCACCCGTTGAAACTGGATGCGCTGAACCAGCGCTATGACACAGAGACAGTGGTGGTGGCGCATGCCTTGGCCGATGTCACTGGCCGCCTCGGCGTTAGTGTGTATATTTTCGCGCCCAATGAGAGCGATGTGATTATCCGCACCTATAGCGGCGCGCAAAGCCTGCAAGAGATGGCCGATACGGCGATTGACGATGTGATGGACGAGCTGAACCATCGCTGGAAGCAAGTGGCGGCAGTGACCAGCGATGAGATGGGCACTCGCCAGTTGCGCCTCGAATTTACCGATTTGAAATCATGGCAACGCCAGCTCGGCAAGCTCGACGCGGCTGATTTGATCCGCCAATTGAAAATTGTCGAGATGACAGCGGCTTATGCCTATGTCGATATTGCCCATATCGGCACGCAGGCGCAATTAATGGGCAATCTACAGCAAGTCGGATTGCGGCTTGAACCGCTGGCCGATAGCTGGCGGGTTATTGAGGCGCAAGCGTATTAGGCGGGGACTTCGGACATGAAAATCAAACAATCGCATCTCATCATGCTGGCTGGCCTCGGGCTGGTGGTGTTTACCTTGAGCTTGCTGTCGGATGTGCTGCTGCCATTTGTGCTGGCATTTGTTTTGGCCTATTGGCTCGACCCGCTGGCTGACCGGCTTGAGGCTTTGGGGATGCGGCGGGTTTTCGCCACGGCATTCATCACATTGTGCTTCACCGTCGTATTGGGGCTGGCGCTGGCCTTTGGCGCGCCGCTTTTGGTCGAGCAAATCAGCGCCCTCATCAAAGTGCTGCCGGGCTATACGGAAAGTTTTCAAAACTGGTTGGAAGCCCAGCAAGTCGGCGGTCTGGCGGGTGATTTTATCGCCTCGCTGAATGACGGCCTATCGGTTGGTCTGCGCTCGCTGGCCCAGGGCTTGGTGCTGTCGGGCTTGTCAGTGATTGGCGTGCTGGGGGTGTTTGTCATCACCCCGATTGTGACGATTTATATGCTCAATGACTGGGATCGCATGGTCGCCGCTATTGACCGGCTTTTGCCCCATGAGCAAGCCACGCTTATCCGCGCTTTGGCCGGTCAAATTGACGAGATTTTGAGCGGCTTCCTGCGTGGCCAAGCCTTGGTGTGTCTTGCGCTGGCGGTGATCTATAGCGTTGGGCTGGCGCTGGTCGGCCTGCAAGGGGCGCTGGTGCTCGGCGTGCTCGCCGGACTGGTCAGCTTTGTGCCTTATGTCGGGGCGACCTTTGGCATTGTCACGGCGGTTATTTTGGCGCTCGGGCAGTTCGGTCTCAATTACACCATCGGCTTGCAACTGGCGGCGGTGTTTATGGTCGGGCAATTTGTCGAGGGCAATTTTCTGACCCCACGCTTGGTCGGCGAGCGGGTGCGGTTGCACCCTGTGTGGATTATTTTCGCGCTGCTGGCGATGGGCCAGTTATTTGGCTTTCTGGGGCTGCTGCTGGCGGTGCCGGTGGCGGCGGTGCTCGGGGTTCTGGTGCGCTATGCGGCCAGCGTCTACACCCGCGATTATGTCGATATCGGGCAGGATAAAACCGATGGCTGAGCAGTTGCTTTTCGATCTGCCGTCGCGCGTCGCCTTTGAGCGTGATGCGTTTTTGGTGGCGGCGAGTAACGCCGAAGCGGTGGCACTGATTGACAGCGTCGCCGATTGGGCGCCCCCTGTGCAGTGGATATACGGCCCAGCCGGATGCGGTAAAACCCATCTGGCGGCGGTGCTGGCGCAAGAAACCGCCCCCTTGCGTTTGAGCGCCCAAGGCTTGGCGCAAAGCCGCCAACTGGAAGCGCTGTTGCAAGACCAAGCAGAGATGGCGTCAATCGCCGTGGTGGTGCTGGAGGGTCTGGATGATATGGGCGGCGAAGATGAGGAGCCGCTATTTCACCTGCTCAATCACATGCGCCAAAGCGGGCAGAAATTATTGCTGATGTCGCGCGCCCCCGCCATGCGCTTGGATATCGGCCTGCCAGATTTGGCGTCGCGGTTAAAAGCGATTCCAGCGGTTGCCATGGGCGTTCCTGATGATACGCTACTGGCTGGTCTTTTGGGTAAGTTGTTTTCAGACCGGCAAGTGCTGGTTAGTGATAAGGTCATCGCCTATTTGGTTCCCCGAATAGAACGCGATTTTTCAGCCATGGGGCAGTTGGTGGCAGACATCGACCAACAGGCACTGGAAAAACAAAAACCGGTGACAGTACCGCTGGTTGCCGACGTTCTTAATAAGCAGGCTTGCCTGCTGTAAAATATAATTTGAGCACGCTGACACGAAAGAGGAAGGCAATGATTAAGAAGAAAAAGAAAGCAGGCATATTGGCGCGTAAGTTTTCCGCCGGTAAGAAACTGTCAGACAAACATCTCGGCTTTACCCGCGCCGAACGGTTTATCAATCGCGAGATTTCATGGCTCGCCTTCAACCAGCGAGTGATTGAGGAAGCCTCCAACCCGAAACACCCAATGATGGAGAAATTGCGCTTTCTATCCATCTCGGCCAGCAATATTGATGAGTTTTTCATGGTTCGTGTGGCCGGACTTGTCGGCCAAACGCAAGCTGGTGTTGAACGGCCCAGCCAAGATGGCATGACGCCAGCCCAGCAGCTTGAGGCGATTGATAAAATTGCCAATCAGCTGATGAAAAAGCAGCAAAAAGTATGGCGTTCGCTGCTCACCGAAATGCGGGCCTCCGATGTTCGCGTGTTTGAAGTCGATGAGATTAGCGACAAGCAAATGGAATGGCTGGAGGATTATTTTCTCGATCAAGTGCTGCCCGTGCTGACGCCGCTGGCGATTGATCCAGCCCACCCGTTTCCGTTTATTCCCAATCTCGGCTTTGCCCTGGCCCTGCAGCTCGAACGCCGCGCCGACGCGCATCAAATGAATGCGCTATTGCTGATACCCCAGCAACTCGATCGCTTTATCTTGCTGCCGGAGAAAGTCAACGGCTCGCGCTCTAAATCCGGCAATGGGCTGGGCTTCGTGCGGCTCGAGACGTTGATTTCCATGTTCATTGAACGCACCTTCCCGGGTTATGACGTGCTCGGGCAGGGTGTGTTTGGGGTTATTCGCGATAGTGATATTGAGGTCGAAGAAGAAGCCGAAGATTTGGTGCAGTCATTTGAAAGCGCCTTGAAACGGCGCCGCCGTGGCTCGGTG
>JAHEIG010000039.1 GCA_024639515.1 Rhodobiaceae bacterium
CCGGGCAATTCGTCAGCCGTGGGAGAGGCCAAAGGGTTGTGCCCCCATTCGCCACCAATGCCATTGGCGCCATTTTGTAGTTTTTGATTGAACACAAAACCACCGCCACAGCCAGTGCCGAGAATAACCCCAAACACACTATTGGCGCCTTGACCGGCTCCATCGACAGCCTCTGACAAGGCAAAGCAATTGGCGTCATTGGCCACGCGGACGTCGCGGTTCAGGCGTTGTTGCAGGTCTTGGTGTATCGGCTGGTCGTTCAGACACAATGTGTTGGAATTGCGCACCCGATCAGTCAGCGGTGAGATAGAGCCGGGCATACCAATGCCGACGCTGAGCTGGCAACCGGCTTCGGCATCGGCGCGCGCGACAATCGTGCTCAGCGTATCAAGTATTTCGGCATAGTCGGCAGACGGGGTGGGTTGGCGCTGGCGCCAGATAATCTCGCCGGCGTCGTCGAGAATAATCGCCTCAATTTTGGTGCCGCCAAGGTCTAATCCACAACGCATGATGTCAGCCTATGCAAGCGGCGCGTGATTGATTTGCGGCAATACGTAGCGGGCAAATAAATCACACTCTTGCTGATGCGGATAACCGGACAAAATAAACGCCTCGATGCCCATCTCGCGATACATATTGAGCTTGGTCAAGACCTGATCGGGGTCGCCGACAATCGCCGCGCCACAGCCTGAGCGGGCTCGCCCAACGCCGGTCCATAGATTATCTTCGACAAAGTCACCATCGCCGCCTTGCGCCGCATTATCGCGTAATTCGGCCTGCCGACGCACGCCGATAGATTGGCTATCCAGCGAGCGGGCGCGAATTTCCTCGCCTTTGGCGTCGTCGAGGCGGCTGATTAGCGTGGCTGCCGCATCGCGCGCTTCGGCTTCGGTTTCGCGCACGATGACATGCGCCCGATAGCCGAATTTCAGCTTGCGTTGATAGCTCTCAGCCCGCGCCGTCATATCGTTGATAACGTCGGCCACCACCTGTTGGGTGTCTGGCCACATGAGAAACACATCAGCCGCCTGGGCTGCTGTATCGCGGGCATGCGGCGACATGCCGCCGAAATAAAACAGTGGCGATGTGCCCGAGACAGTGCGCATACGCGGCGGCTCGAGATCCAATTTGATAAATTCTCCATTCATATGCACAGCCTCGCCATTAAGCATGGCGCGCAGGGCCATCATGGTTTCGAGTGTGCGCTGATAGCGCGGGTCAGACGGCATTTTCTGCCCCGGCATGTCGGACGAAATAATATTGATGGTCAGGCGCCCCCCGAGCATTTGGTCGAGCGTCGCCATTTGCCGCGCCAATTGCGGAAGCCACATTTCGCCGCAGCGAATGGCCACCAGCAGGCGCATTTTTTCTAACAGCGGCGCGATGCCCCCGGCAAAGGCGATGGAGTCCATGCCCAGCTCATAGCCGGAAGGCAGGAGGATATTATCAAAGCCATTGCGTTCGGCTGTCAGGGCAATGTCGCGGCAATGCGGCCAGCTTGCTTTTAAGCTGTCATCCTCAACCCCGAGAAACTGATAATCATCGTCACAAAGCGCGGAAAACCAACTCATTTCGACTGCGGGTAACTGTGTCACTTTTTTTCCTTTGTTCCGTTACGGAAGCGCGATGCCTTCGCTTGCTTCAATCAAAGAATAGACATCGGCGCGGGTCAAGGTGACATTTTTCGCGGCGGCGGCGGCACTCAGGCGGTCGGCCGATTGCGAGCCGATAATCGCCACCATATTGGCCGGATGGGCGAGAATAAACGCCAGCGCAATCGCCGCGCGGTCGACATTTTCGCGCGCCGCCAGCGCGTCAAGCTGTTGCAGCAAAGTCTCGGGCTGGCCGTCGCCCGAGATCAGCGCACCACCAGCCAGTGGCGACCAGGCCAGCGGCGTCAGATCGGTTTCCATGCATAAATCCAGCGTGCCGTCGCGCAGCATATCGAGATTGGCGACAGAATATTCATTTTGGAGAGATACCAGAGGCGCTTTCAAATAGGCGCGCAGCGCGTGAACTTGTGCCTGTGTGTGGTTTGACACGCCGACCATGGCGATTTTGCCAGCCTCGACCAAACCATCCAGCGCGTCGGCGGTTTCTTGCGGGTGGGTGAACATATCTGGGCGGTGAATTTGATACAGGTCGATGGTTTCGCTGTTCAAGCGGGCCAGAGAAGCGTCGCAGGCGGCGTTCAGATAGGCGCTATTGGCGACATAGGGGACGCCGGGCAAAATTGCGCCTTTGCTGGCCAGCACCATTTGCTGGCGCAAAGCTGGTGTCTCTCTCAGCACGCGCCCGAGCAAGGTTTCGCTCTCGCCAAAGGCTTGCCCGCCCCAATCAAGGCCATAGACATCGGCATTATCAATCAGCGTCATGCCAAGCTCGAGTGCATGGGCAATCAGCGCCGTGGCGCTTTGCGTGTCTTCGCCGACCAGCCGCCAGCAGCCAAAGCCAAGCGCGCCAATCTCGCGCTCGCCCAACTGGCGGGTGCTGCCATCGACAAGGTTTTCGTCTGCTCCCAAGCTGGTGCTCATAATCCTAATTCCTTCATCTCGACGCGACGATTTTCTGCTGCCGACAGTTGCGCTGCCACCCCCATGGCGACGGCGCGGTGCCCGTCAAAAGCCGTCACCACCACTGGTGCTTTATCGCTGACCGCATCCAGAAAAGCGCGATTCTGGAAATACGTCGCGCCCGAATGATAACCGGCGTTCAAAATATCTTCGTCGACATGGATCAGGTGCTGGTCAACCGCCCATGTGTCGCGGTGCCCATGGGTGACGATATTTTGCGGTAATAAGCACTCGACTTTCGCCTTATCGCCCATGGCGGCCAATTCTTCGCTATGGCGCGAGCCCTCGGCAAACATACACAAATCGAGCAGGGCGCGGGCGCCATTGGCAAACACAAAAATCACATAGGCATTGTCCCAAATGTCTGGCTGATGGCCGTCATATCGCTCGTCTATATGGTTGACGCTTTGCCCGCCGGAGGCCATGACGCTGATCGGTTCGCTGCCGGTGAAGCGGCGCATCAGGTCAAAAAAGTGACAGCATTTTTCCACCAATGTGCCGCCCGTATTGGCGTTAAAGCGGTTCCAATCAGCGACTTTCGGTAAAAACGGGAAGCGATGCTCGCGAATGCTCAGCATGTGCAATGTGCCAATGTCGCCACGGTCAACCCGCGCAATCATATCGGCCAGCGCCGGTTTGAAGCGATATTCCATGCCGACTTGAAATACGCTATCGCGGTCGGCCAGCGTGTCGACGACCATTTGCGTGTCTTGCAAATTGGTGCATAGCGGTTTTTCGCACAAAATTGGTTTGCCGCTCTCAAGCGCTTGTTTCAGCACCTCGACATGATGAAAATTCGGCGTCGCAATAACCAACGCATCAATATCGGGATTGCTCAAAAGCGGCTCGAAATCAGGGCTGGTGCTCGGTGTGTCGTCGCACATATCAAGCGCTTGCGCCAACATCGCGTCATCGGTATCGGCCAGCGCAATCACCCGCGCATCATCCAAAAGGTTGAAGTTTTGGATATGCTCCTGACCCATCATGCCAGTGCCAATGACGCCAATATTGATTTTACGCATTTACTGTTCCCCTTGATAACCGGCGATGTTTTTGATGGTCGCCGATTTCGGCACCTCTTGGGTCGATTTCCACGTGCCCAGCACCACATCGCCCAGCCCATTGGTGATGCCCCAATTATAATTCTCATTGTGGAAGTGGTGGCGCATATGCGCCTCGCGCAGGGCCAGCCCCCATTTGAAAACCGGTGTGTAGGTTTTGGTGTGATGCGCCAGATGCACCCATTCATAAACCAAATAATAAGCGAGGCTGCCGGCCAGCGGCATCAGCGCCACCGAAAAGCTCCATGTGATCAGTGCATAAAAGCCGTATAGCTGGGCGAACATCAAAACCAGCGACGAGGGCGGGGCAAATTGCAGGGCGCGGTCGTCAGGGTGTAAATGATGGCCATGATGCAGGCGGATTTGATAATCGCGCATAAAGCCGGGCTTGTCGTCGATCTGTCGGTGTAACACATATTTGTGCAGCACCCATTCATAAAACGGCGCCGACACCACCACCAGCAACAGCCACGGCCAAGCGGCATAAAGCGGCAGACTATCTATGGCATACAGACAGGCGACCAAAGACGCAATTAATAACTGCACAGGCAGGTGGGTGACATAATTTTTCCAAATCTCGACCATGGCGGGTGCTCCTCGCCTCCAACATAAAAGGTTTTAGGGTCGGTTGGAAGAACCCAGTGTGCGACACGAAGGCCGCGCCATGCGGTGCTATATTTCTCGTCTTACGATTGCTTGCAGGCTTGCCGGTTGGCGAGATTTGGCACACAATTAGCGTCACAAATAAGACGCCTTATCGAGCGATAAAGGCGGGCGAGGGAGGGACATGAAACATCCAATCGAGTTTAAGGCCGAGGCCGACGGGCTGGTGGCGCAAATGGATTTGCCGGAAAAAACCAGCCTGATGTCGGGCAGTAGTTTCTGGCATTTGCAAGCCATAGAACGGCTCGATTTGCCCAAAGTCATGGTCTCTGACGGGCCGCACGGCTTGCGCAAGCAAAGCCAGCACGCCGACCATCTCGGCATGCAGGCATCGGTGCCGGCCACTTGTTTTCCGACCGCTGTCACCTTGGCTTCGAGCTGGGATGTTGAGTTGATATGTCAGGTCGGTGCCGCCATTGGCCGCGAGTGCCAAGCCGAGCATGTGTCCGTACTGCTGGCCCCCGGGGTCAATATTAAGCGCAGCCCGTTATGCGGGCGCAATTTCGAATATTACGCCGAAGACCCGTATATGGCCGGTCAAATGGCGGCCGGCTTTATTGCTGGCGTGCAAAGCACCGGCATCGGCACCAGCCTGAAACATTTTGCCGTCAATAATCAGGAGGCCGAGCGCATGGTGGTCGATACGCTGGTCGACCGTCGCACATTGTTTGAAATCTATCTGCCGGCCTTTGAAATAGCCGTGCGCCAAAGCCAGCCTTGGACGCTGATGTGCGCCTATAACCGGTTGAACGGGATTTATTGTAGCGAGAATGAAGATTTGCTGACCACCATCTTGCGCGACCGCTGGGGCTTCCATGGCTTGGTGATGACCGATTGGGGCGCGGTCAATGAGCGCCCGCGTGGCATTGCGGCAGGGTTGGAGTTGGAAATGCCAAGCAGTAACGGTGCCAATGACTCGGTCGCCGCGCAAGCGGTGGAAGATGGCGGGCTGTCCGAGGCGGTGCTTGATGTGGCGGCCAGTCGCGTCACGCAAATGATTTTAGCGTCGAAAGAAAACGCCGCACCGAATCCAGCCGATTTTGCCGCGCATCATGCGCTGGCCCGCCGCGCCGCTGGCGAAGGGGCGGTTTTGCTAAAAAATGACGCTGGGCTATTGCCGCTGGCCGAGGCCGGCACAGTGGCGCTAATTGGCGGCTTTGCCGAGAAGCCGCGCTTTCAAGGGGCCGGTAGCTCGCAAGTTAATGCCAGTCAACTCGACACGCCGCGTGCCTCGCTAGGGGCGCACCTTGGCGCTGATAAGGTGATTTATGCGCAAGGCTTTGATGTCGATTTAGCGGCCGATGATGCGGGGCTCATTGCTGAGGCCGTCGCGGTGGCTGAAAAAGCCGATCGTGTGGTGCTGATGGTCGGTCTCCCCGCCTTGTTTGAAGCCGAAGGTTTTGACCGCGACCACTTACGCCAGCCGCCGCAATTGGATGCGCTGGTCGAGGCGGTGGCGGCGGCCAATGCCAATACGGTGGTGGTGTTATCCAATGGGGCGCCGATTGAAATGCCTTGGGTCGGGCAGGTCAGCGCGATTCTTGAGCTTTATCTAGCAGGCCAAGCCGGGGCAGGGGCGATGGTCGATTTGCTGTTCGGCACGCTCAACCCGAGCGGCAAATTGGCCGAGACTTTCCCGCTGCGCTTGGCCGATAGCCCGAGCCAAGAAAACTTCGCCAGTCATCCGCGCCAGTTGATTTACCGCGAAGGGCTGAATATCGGTTATCGCCATTTCGTCACCCATCAAGTGCCGGTGTTGTTCGCTTTCGGGCATGGTTTGTCCTACACCAGCTTCAGCTATCACAATGCCGCCGTGACCAGCGCGTGGAATGGCACCTCGATGCGTGTGTCGGTGACGGTGCGCAATGACGGGGCGATGGCCGGTGCCGAAGTGGTGCAGCTTTATATCCGCGATGTGCGATCGACAGCCTACCGCCCGGACCGCGAGCTGAAAGGGTTTCAGAAAGCGTTTTTGCAAGCTGGTGAAAGCACCACGCTTGAGTTCGAATTGGATGCCCGCGCTTTCGCGTTTTTCGATGTGGCGCTGGACGATTGGGACATTGAAGCGGGCGATTTTGATATTTTGTTTGCCGCCTCCAGTGTCGATGTGCGCCAGAGCCTGCGGGTCAATCTGGCCGAAGATAGCGGCCGCAACAGCAACCGCCAATCAGAGGCCGATTATGTGCTGATGGATGATGGCGCTTTGGCCCGCCTCGGCTTGCAGGTCAGCGTGCCAGACGCCATTAAGCCCTTTCACGCCAATACGACGCTCGGTGATATCGCTGATCATTGGCTCGGCAAGCGGCTGGTCGCTGGCGTGTTTAAGGCGGTCGGCGCAACGCTGGGCGAGCGCAGCGCAGACGACTCCCCGGTGCTGGTTAAAATGCGCGAGAAAATGGTTTTGTCGATGCGTCTCAGCACCGTCCGTAATATGAGCGGCGGGGCGCTGACACCGAAGCGGTTTGAGATGCTCATCCATCTGCTGAATAATCGCTGGGGGGCGTTTTTAGCGCGTCTCCTAGGGCGTTAGCGGTATCTAGTCTCGGTTTTTAATCTCGGCAATCGAGCCACGCCACTTGCTCAGGCGTCAGGGCGATGCGGCTGGCTTCCAGACTATCATTGAGCTGCATAATATTGCGCGGCCCAATAATCGCAAAGCACGGGAATTTTTGATGCAGCACATAGGCGAGCGCGATCTGAATGGCGCTGATGCGCAGTGTCTCGGCCAGCTCAAAGGCCCGGGCGCGGCGTTGCATATTTTCCGGTGACACCCAAACCCGCTGCATTTCGCTGTCGGTCGGGTCGGCCCCGTGGCGGCTTGAGGCTAGGCCTTGGGTGCCCCAGTCGAGGAAAAACCCTCGCGCCTGCGCCGACCATGGCATTAGGGCGATGTTATTGGCCTCGTGCCATGTGCGGAAGCTATCGGTCGAGCTGGCGATACAGCCATCCCATACCGGACTTTCCATCCGCGCCAGCGAGAAGTTATTGCTCAATAGGCCAAACCCTTGCAGGCCGTTTTGCGCGGCATAGGCATTGGCCGCGTCGATGCGTTCTGCCGTCCAGTTAGAGCCGCCAAACACTCTGATGCGGCCTCTGTCGACTTCGCCGTTTAGCGTGTCAATCCATTGCTCGACCGGCACGGCGGGGTCGTCGCGGTGCAGGCAATAAATATCCAGATAGCTGGTCTGCAAACGGGCCAGCGAAATATCCAATTGCGCGCCAACCGCTTGCGGTGTGCAATCGGGGGTGTGGGCGCCTTTACCGAGCAGCACCAAATTATCGCGCAGGCCGCGCGCGTTCACCCATTCGCCGAGCAGGGTTTCGCTCAGCCCGCCGCTGTAAATATGCGCCGTGTCAAAACAATTGCCGCCCGCTTCAACGAAGGCATCAGCCATAGCTGCCATGGTTGGCGCATCGGTTTGATTGTCAGTACCAAGCACCAATTTACTAACCGATTTGTCGAGGCCGTTGAGCGGGGCGCAGGCAATCTCGCCATGCGCTTTCGGGGTCACAGCAGCGCCATGGAAACCAATATTGGTCAGCTTGTCGGCGTCATAAACGACACGGGCTTCGGCCCGCCAGCGGTCCAGCCAATAGGCGGTGTTAATAGAGAAATCAGGCGTCACCAAATCCGACTGGCCGGCTTGGCGGTTAATCAGCTCGCCGACATGGTCGGCTTCAATGGCATAAAGCGGGCGCTGGTCATCGCTTTGATGGTGGGTCTGCGTGCCATCCGCCTTGGTGATGGTGACGGTGTTGTTTTCTGGCCCCGGGTGCCATGGTTGCTCGATTTTCAGCATCGCTTGGCTGCCTTCTACCGTGATATGCCATGGCAATTCGATATCAATGGCGCAATGCAACTGCGCCTCGAAGCCGTCATAGCCCAAACTGGCTCGCGCTTCCGCATCGACTCGGCTGGGCGCCAGCCGGCCCGAGCCGGATAGGCTACTTGGCTCGCCAATTAGATAACGGGCGGCGGTGAGCGGGTAAATGCCAATGTCGAGAATGCCGCCGCCAGCCAAGTCATGCGCATAAAGGCGATGCTCTGGGGTAAACGGGAATGCAAAGCCGAAGGAGGATGAGAAACCGGTGATGTCGCCAATGGCACCGTCGTCAATCAGTTGCTTGGCCAAATGCATGCGCGGGTGCATCAAATACATCAACGCTTCGACCAGCAACACATTGTAGCGGGCCGCCTCGCCGTAGAGATGCAACACTTGGCCTTGGTTGAGGCCGAGTGGTTTTTCGCACAGCACCGGCTTTTGTGCCGCTAGGGCCTTTTGCGCCCATGTGATGTGGCTGTTATGCGGCGTGGCGATATAGACCGCGTCAATATCATCGCGCTGCAGCAAGTCGTCATAGCTCGGCGATGGCGTGCCGCCATGGGTGGCACAAAACGCCTCTGCTTTATCTCGCGTGCGGCTTGCGACGCCGCTCAATTGACCTGTTTGACTATGCTGTAAATCGCTGGCGAATTGCGCAGCGATGTTGCCTGTGCCAAGAATGCCCCAGCGAATTTGTCTCGATGTCACAATAAACTCCCTGAACGAAGGCGATGCCTTGCGGCGACTATTTGAGACGAGTCGCCGTCACCATCATGCGGGTATAGCCGTTTACGAAGTTAGATTTCAAGCGTGTTGGTTCTTCGACCAATTCAATTTTCTCGAATTTTTGAAGAATTTGCTGCCACAGAATACGCAGTTGTAGCTCAGCAATGCGCAAGCCCATGCAGCGGTGAATGCCAAAGCCAAAAGACAAGTGACGATTGCCGTTTTCGCGATCGAAACGAATTTCGCGCGGATTGTCGAAAAAGTCTTCGTCGTGATTGCCGGAGTAGTACCACATCACCACCTTGTCGCCTTTTTTAATCTGCTTGCCGCCAAGCTCGAAATCTTGCAAGGCGGTGCGGCGCATATGTGAAAGTGGGGTTTGCCAGCGGATGACTTCAGCCACCATTTTATCAATCAGCTTAGCATCCTTGCGTAATTTGGCAAATTCCTCAGGAAACAAGTTCGACGCATTAATACTGGCTGACATTGAATTCCGAGTAGTGTCATTGCCACCGACTATCAGCAGCAACACATTGCCGAGATAGTGCATGTCATCCATGTCTTTGGTGGCCTCATCATGAGCCATCATAGAAATCAGATCGAAGCTTTTGGGGTCGGTGGTGCGCTCTTGGCGCAGACGAGAGAAATAAGCCAAGCATTCTTGCAGTTCTTGAACCCGTTGTTCGTGGCCCGGAAAATGCTCCGCCCCTTCGATAGAGGTCACCACGTCCGACCAGCGGGTCAACT
>JAHEIG010000054.1 GCA_024639515.1 Rhodobiaceae bacterium
AGAGCCAGCAAAAATCGACAGACCGGCCGGTGTCGCCAGACCGAGGCCGCTAATTTCTTTCAGCAACGCCCCTGCCCCCGTCACTTCTTGGTGTTTGGCGGCGATTTTCAGCACCACTTCGCGCGATTGCGACGGCCCTGCGGCGTCTCCATATTGGCTGTCATCGCCCAGCACTTCGACGCTGGTTTCTTCAAAATCGGCGAGATTGTATTGGCGCAAAACCGCCCGCGTGCGGGTAAAAGCGGCCTCCGCAAAGGCGCGGGCTTTATCTGCCGCCTCCAGCCCGACAAAGCTCATCATCGTGCCGACGCGAAAGCCGTCAAAATAAGTGGCGCTGACTTTATAGGTGTCGCTCGGCGCAGCCCCTTTGGCATTGGCCACGAGAACCCGATTGTCGCCCTGCTGGCTGATGGTAACGGCGGAAAAATCGCAGGTCACATCGGGCAGCATATAGGCTTGCGGGTCGCCGATTTCGTAGAGCATTTGCTCAGATACCGTGCCGACATTAACAATGCCGCCCGTGCCCTCTGGCTTGCCGCAGACAAAGTCGCCGCTCGCCGCAATATCAATAAACGGATAACCAATCTCGGCAATCGTGTCTTTCACCAAATGCCAATCGGTGAAATTGCCGCCGGTGGCTTGCGGCCCGCATTCAATAATATGGCCCGCCAGTGAGCCACCGGCCAAGCAGTCATAATCTTCCGGCGTCCAGCCAAATTCATGGATACACGCCCCCAAGGTCACGGCGCTATCGACGCTGCGGCCGGTAATCACAATATCGGCCCCCGCATCCAACGCCGCCGCCACTGGAAAGCCACCGAGATAGGCGTTAGCACTGGCAATTTTTTCAGGGTCGGGAAATGCCGCGCCGGAAAACATATCGCGATAATTGGTCAGCGTGTCACGCGCGGCCAATAAATCGTCGCCGGTAATCACCGCGACTTTCAAATTCAGCCCCTGTTCGGCAATCAAGGCGCGCGCGGCCTCCCCACAGGCTTGCGGGTTAACCCCGCCGGCATTGGTCAGAATTTTGACTTTCTTATCGGCAATGTCGCGCAAATTGGGTTTCAAAACGCTGGTGATAAAATCCGTCGCATAGCCTGCTTCGGGGCGCGCGGCACGCGCCCGCGCCATAATCGACATGGTGATTTCAGCTAGAAAGTCATACACCAGATAGTCGAGCTTCTCGACCTGAAGCAGTTGCGGCGTCGCCATCATTGACTCGCCCCAATAGCCGCTTGCACCGCCAATGCGAATTGTTTTTGTCATTGTTGCCTCCCTAGAACAATCACCTTACAGAACGATTGTTCTGCTTGTAAAGTGAAAATTATCTGGTTAATCTAGTTTCAATAGGGAGACTGTCATGACCACTGCGCGTTTGCACTCATCTGCAACATCTCAAAGCAGCACCAAAAACGGGGCCAATGGCGTGCGCCAACGCCGATCGCTGGAAGCGCGGCACAAATTGATTGAGGCGACCATCGCCTGTCTCGACAAATTTGGCTATGCCGACACCTCCATCGCCCGCATCCAAGATCAAGCCAGTGTGTCGCGCGGTGCGCTGACCCATCATTTCCCGAGCAAAGAAGAATTGGTCATCGCCACCATTGATAGCCTGCTGGAAACCCTGCTGCGCCCGTCGCTGCCGTCGAAGAAATTGAGCCAGACCGATATTGTCGCCGATTTGCGCTGGCTAGCCCGCAACATGACCGGCACGGCGCGCGGACGCGCCCTTTCGGAAGTGCTGATGGCGACGCGCACCGACAAAAAGCTGAGTGCCCGCGTCAATAGACGCTTAACCGACTGGAACACCAAGCTGGATGAAGCGGTGGTCGGGTTTTATGCCTCGCCGACCGGTGATGATGACGATGTCCGCCAAATCTGGATGATTGCCCGCACCTTTATGCGCGGGCTGATTTTGCAGCAGCCTTTTACCCCTGATCCGGCGCAAATTGAGCAAGCGATTAACCGCTTTGGCGCGCTTATTGCACCGTATCTAGAAACCAGAAAACGAGAAGGAGTTACCGATGCGTAATCCATTTGAAAATGAGGAGCGTCGCGCTTTTCAAGACGGTATTGCCAAATTCCTTGAAGCCGAGGTGTGGCCGCATGTCGATGAATGGGACGAAGCTGGTGCTTACCCGCATGAGATGAATGAGAAAATCTGTCAGCTCGGGGTTTTCGGGTTCGGGATTCCCGAACAATATGGCGGCTTGGGGTTTGACGACGCGCATATGCGCAAAGCCACGGGGGTTGAAATGGGCCGCTCCTCAGCTGGCGGGCTGATGGCCAGTATCGGCTCACGCTCGATTATGCTGAAGCCGCTCACCGATTTGGCCAATGAGGACATCCGCCAACGCGCCCTGCCCGATTTATTGTCGGGCCGCAAAGGCGGGGCGCTGGGCATCACCGAACCGGGCGGCGGATCGGACGTCGCCAATATGAAAACCACAGCCCGCAAAGACGGCGATGAATGGGTGCTCAACGGCCAGAAAATGTTCATCACTGGCGGCATGCAGGCGTCATATTTCGTGATTGGCGCGCGCACCGGCAGCGGCGGCATGGGCGGCATTTCGCTGTTCTTTGTCGATGCTGATACGCCGGGTTTCACCCGCACGCCGATTGAGCGCAAAATGGGCTGGTGGAGCTCGGATACAGCGACGCTTTATTTTGACGAGTGCCGTGTGCCAGCCAGCCATTTAATGGGCGAGGAGCACAAAGGCTTTTACGCGATTATGAATAATTTCAACTATGAGCGCTTCTTGATGGCGGCGCAAATGCTCGGCATGTCGATGCGGCTATTTGATGAAAGCGTGGCCTATGCGCAAGACCGCGAGACTTTCGGCAAGCCGCTGATCCAGCATCAGGTGATCCGCCACAAGCTGGCCGATATGTCGGCCCGCATCGACTCGATGGACGCCTATCTCAATCAAGTCGCCGAAATCACCAATACAGGCGACATGCCGGTGGCCGAAATCAGCAAGCTGAAATTCTTCTGCTCGACCAATCTCGAATGGATTGCCAGCGAAGCGATGCAGATTTTTGGCGGCGCCGGATATTTGCGCGGCAATGCCGTCGAACGGATTTATCGCGAAGTGAAAGTACAAGCCATTGGCGGCGGCTCACAAGAGATTATGCGCGACTTGACGGTCAAGCAAATGGGGCTTTAGGCTTATTTTCTCGCGTATCTTTTGGGGGAGTAATTTATGGCGCACATACCGGATCAACCGACATCACAATACCCGCTGGCGGGGCTGAAAGTGGTCGAATTATCGACCATGATTACCTGTTCGCTAGCCGCCATGACCCTGCGGGCGCAAGGCGCGCAAGTGGTCAAGGTTGAGCCAACCGCCTTTGGCGATGCCATGCGCTTGATCGGCACGCAAAAAGGCGGCGTCTCGACTTTGTTCAATAATTGTAATCGTGGCAAACGCTCCTTGGCGATAGATTTGAAAACCGATGCCGGGCGTCACGCGGTCACTGAATTGGCCAAACAAGCCGATATTCTGCTGCATAATTACCGCCCCGGCGTGATGGATAAATTGGGCCTTGGCAGCGATGTGTTGCGCCACCTCAACCCACGGCTGATTAATATCGCCGTCACCGGCTTCGGCACGGTCGGGCCGATGGCAAAAAAACCGGCCTATGACCACGTTATTCAAGGGCTGTCGGGGCTGACCGATTTGCAGGGCGAAGACGACAACACGTTTGAATATATGCGGACGCTGATTTGCGACAAAGTCACCGCCTATACGGTGGCGCAAGCGGCGACGGCGGCTTTGGTGGCGCGGGCCACCACCGGCAAGGGCCAGCATATTGATATTTCAATGCTACATGCCTGCCTCGCCTTTTTATGGCCAGATGCGATGATGAACCAGACCTTGCACAATGATGATGTCGAGGTGTTGCCGCCGATGGCTGATTATTATCAGGTGCTGACCTTAAAGGACGGCGCCATCACCCTGGCGCCCTTGCACGACCATCACTGGCAAGCGCTTTTGCCGATGCTCGGCTATCCTGAATTGCTCGACGATGAACGCTACAGCACCATGGCCGGTCGCGCGGTGAATATGACGTCAGCCATCAGCCTGTTGAAAACCCCGAAAACCGATATTGGCGTCGCCGAGGCGATCGAGATACTCGAAGCCGCCGACGTGCCGTGCACGATTTGCGAGCGGCGCGACACCATTAGAGACAATGATCAAGTGGCGGCGATTGGCGCGCTGGAAACCTATGTCACCGAAAATATGGGCACCATCACCGTGCCGACACCGGCCGCGAAATTTGACGGGCTGGCCACCTCACTGGCCGAACCAAGCCCCAATCTCGGCCAGCATAGTGTCGATATTCTCAGCGAGCTGGGCTTTGAGCCGGCCGCCATTGATGCGCTGATTGAACAAGGAAGTGTTGTATGCCGCTAGACGCCAGCATGTTGAAAAAAGCGCTACCGCACGCCGATATGCGGGTGCTGGTGATGGTGCTTTATCATTATACGGGCGACGCCAAATGGCTGTCAGAGGCCTATGCACCGCGCCGCGAAGTTTCGCTGATTGCCGATGAAGCGGCTGGCTTTGACGCGCTGGCCCGGGCCGAAATTTGCGATGCCGCTTTGGCCATGTTGAGCGCCGATACGCCGCCCAAAATTGACAGCCCCGATGACGCCACCCTGCTGGAGATGATGCGCCACTGCCTGAGCGAGAATGTCGCCGAAGAATATGCGCCAATGATGCGCGAGCAAATGGGCTTTCATGCTTTGGGCAGCGATATTGCGCCGAGCCGCAAACAGACCGAGGCACCGATTATTATAATCGGCGCCGGTGTCGCCGGAATTGCCATGGGCAAATTGCTGGCCGATAAGGGGCTGGACTACCGGATTGTCGAAAAGAACGAGAATGTCGGCGGCACTTGGTGGGAGAACACCTATCCCGGTTGCGGCGTCGATACACCAAACCACGCCTATAGCTATAGCTTCGGCAAAGTGCAACGCTGGAGCCGCTATTTCGCGCCACAAAGCGAAATTCAAAATTATATCGACAGCAAAGCCGATGAATTTGACGTGCGCCGCCATATTCAGTTCAACACCCATGTCGAGCAGGTCAATTGGAACGAAGCGGCCCAGCAATGGGAACTCGAAACGCTGCATGACGGGGTGGCCGAGACCTTAACCACGCCGATTTTAATCAGCGCCGTCGGGCAAATCAGCTTTCCGAAACTGCCTGAGATTGACGGCATGGCTGATTTCGACGGGCCGCTATTTCATTCATCGCACTGGCCGAAAGACCTCGATATACGCGGCAAGAAGGTCGCAGTGATTGGCACTGGCGCCTCGTCAATGCAAATCGTCCCGACGATTGCCGATGAGGTGGCCGAGCTGACCGTGTTCCAGCGCAGCCCGCAATGGGCCCGCCCGATTCCGCGCTATCACGATGCGCTGAGCGAGGAGGCGCAATATTTATTGCAGCATGTGCCGTTCTACGCGCCATGGTTCCGCTTCACCATGTTCTGGCGCTATGGCGACGGGCTTTTGCCGTTTTTGAAAAAAGACCCGGACTGGCCGCATCCCGAACGCGCCATGAACCGCGTCAATGACCGCCACCGGCAAGAAATGGCCGATTATATTGAGGCTAAATTGCAAAGTCGCCCCGAGTTAATCGACAAAGCCATGCCGAGCTATCCGCCCTATGGCAAACGTATTCTGCTCGACAATAAATGGTATGACACATTGCTGAAACCCAATGTCACCCTGCACAATGAAGGGGTCGCCAGGTTCAGCAAAAATGAGGTGATCGGCGCCGATGGTAGCCGCTGTGCACCGGATATTGTGGTCATGGCGACCGGCTTTGAAGTCACCAAAATGGCCAGCCGGTTAAACATTACTGGTCGCGGCGAGCGGCTTGATAAAGTCTGGCACGGCGATGACCCGCAAGCCTATCTCGGCATTTGCGCGCCGAGTTTTCCGAATTTCTTCATGATGGCTGGCCCGACAACCGGTCTCGGTCATGGCGGCAGCGGTATGTTCGTCGCCGAATGCCACGCCCATTATATCGCCAATGCGATTTGCGACATGCAAGCCAAGGATATTCGTGTGCTCGACGCCAAGCCGGAAGCGCAAGCCCGCTATATGGATAAATACAATGCCCTGCATGCCGAGATGATTTGGATGCACCCGCAGTTAAACACCTATTACCGTAACTCAAAAAATCGCGTATATTCGGTGATGCCGTGGCGTATGGTCGATTACTGGCAGATGACCCGCCAGCTTGATCTTGACGCCTTTGACGTCACTTAAAGCGGCAAAGAAAAAAAAGAGGCTTGGCGTGACAACATTTGAAGCATGGTCACCCTGGGTGGCCGCACCCGATCCGCTGCATGCACCGCTCAGCGGCGCGCAGCGCGCCGATGTGGTGATTATTGGCGGCGGCTATGTCGGGCTAAACACGGCGCTGAATTTGCGCCGACACGGCGTCAACGTGGCGGTGGTTGAAAAAGATTTCTGCGGGGCCGGTGCCAGCGGCAGAAATGCCGGGCATTTGACGCCCACGGCCGGCAAGGATTTCCCGACATTAGTGCAATATTTCGGCGAAGCCAAAGCCATCGACTTTGCGCGGTTTGGCGAGCGCGCGGTTTTACATACAGAAAACGCCATCAACAAATATAATATTACCTGCGATTATAAACCGACCGGCAATATCATTGGCGGGGTGCATGAGCGCCAATATGCGGGGCTAGAAAGAATGGCCGCGCTGTCCTCAAAGCTCGGCATCGCCAATCAGTTTCTTGATGAAGCCGAGGTCAGACGGCGCAAATTACCGCCCTTTGTCAAATTTGGTGTGCTCGAGCCGCATGGCGGGTTGATGAATCCGGGCAAATATCTGCAAGCCTTACGCCGCATCGCGGCCGAAAACGGCGTGCAGATTTTCGAGCAAAGCCAAGTGATTGACTACAAAAAACAAGGCGGCCATATGCGGGTCGAAACCGAGGCGGGGCACATTATTGCCGATAAGGTGATTGTCGCCACCAATGCCTATACGCCGGTGACGCTGGGCAAAAAAAAGCACCGCGTCTTCCCGCTGCGGGTAACGCTGTTTCAAACACCGGTTTTGACACCAGCCCAGCGCGAGGCCTTGCAATGGCCCAATGAGGAAGGCATTTACACCGGCCATCATGCGCTGGAGAATTATCGCCTAACCGCCGATGGGCGCTTATCCGGCGGCTCGAAATTTGTCCAATACGCCTATGGCAGCCAACTCGCCGAGGGCAACCGCCCCGATGTCTTCGCGCAATGGAAAGAGGTTTTTGCCCGCCGCTTCGCGCATGTCCCCGAGCTTGAAATCGAGACCTTTTGGGGTGGCTGGATTGGCATGACGCTCGACTTTATTCCGACGCTGGCCCGCGAACATGACGGGCGGCTGATTTACGCCATCGGCTTTAACGGCCATGGCATCGCGCAAGGCACCATGTTTGGCAGTTTGCTAGCAGATATGGCACTGGGCCATCAAAATGCCGATATCGGCTTATTCCAGCGTCGCGCCCTGCCGCTACCGCCCGAGCCATTGCGCTGGCTGGTCGTCAAAGGGCTATCATGGTTCTATGATTATCAAGACCGCAAGGTCGACCGCGCTATTGCTGGCAAGTAAAGGCTGACTACCACGTGTCGATAAAGGGCCGCTTGCCGCGCCCGCCTTTTTTGCCCACCGGCATGGCTTTAATGCCGCGTATAATCCAATCGCGCGTGTCACGCGGGTCGATCACCGCGTCGATTTCGTGATACATCGCCACGCTCAAGGCTTTGCCGTTTTCATACATCGCATCAACCAGCTTGTTAAACAACGCTTCTTGTTCTTCCGCTGATCCGGCGGCTGCCAATTCTTTGCTATAGCCGAGCCGCACCGCGCCCTCTAGCCCCATCGGGCCAAATTCGCCGGTCGGCCAAGCAATGGTCATTTGCGGCACATGGAAACTGCCCATCGCCATGGCTTGCGCGCCCAGCCCATAGCCCTTGCGCAGGCAAATCATAAACACCGGCACGGTTAAACTGGCCCCAACCACCATCAGCGATGAGGCGCGGCGCACCGTCGCTTCCTTTTCGTTTTCCACCCCGACCATAAAGCCCGGCGTGTCGCATAGCGACAAAATCGGCACATCAAAGCCGTCGCATAATTGCAAGAAGCGGGCCGCTTTTTCCGCCGCTTCGGCATCAATGGCGCCGCCCAAATGCGCCGGATTATTGGCAATCAAGCCAAACGGGCGGCCTTCAATGCGCACAAAGCCGGTGATCATACCGACCCCATAATGCGGCCGCAATTCGAGGAAGCTATCGCTGTCGGCCAGCAGATTAATCGCCTCACGCATATCATAGGCGCGCTTGCGATCTTCGGGAATAATGTGGCGCAATTTGCGCTGGTCGGCGCAGTCAGTGGCGGCAATCGGGCCTTGGAAATAGCCCAGCAGTTTTTTCGCCAGCCGCACCGCATCGGCCTCATCCTCGGCCAGAATATCGACCACGCCATTGGCGGTTTGCACATCCATCGGGCCAACTTGTTTTGGAGCCACCGCGCCCAGCCCGCCGCCTTCAATCATCGCTGGCCCGCCCATGCCGATATAGCTGTCTTTGGTGGCAATAGTGACATCTGCACAGCCGAACAGCACCGCATTGCCGGCGAAACAATAGCCATTATTAATCGCGATGCGTGGCGCGACGCCGCTGGCTTTGGCAAATGTCGCAAAGGTCATGACATCCAGCGTCGCCGCATGAATTTTTGAGGCATCGGTGTCGCCCGGGCGCCCGCCGCCGCCTTCAGTGAAGAAAATTATCGGCGTTTGCCAGTCTTGCGCCAGTTCCAAAATCCGGTCGGTCTTTTTGTGGTTAAACAGGCCTTGCGTGCCAGCCAGCACCGTATAGTCATAGGCCAGCACGGCGGCGCGGGCTTTGTCATCATCGAACAAGTCGCCATTAATGCTACCAAAGCCGCCGACCAGCCCGTCGGCTGGCGTGTTATCAATCAAATCATCAAGCTCACGGCGCGAGCGTTGCGCCGCCACCACCAGCTGGCCATATTCAATAAAGCTCTCAGCGTCGCATAAGTCATCGACATTCTCGCGGGCTGAGCGGTGGCCTTTTTCGTGGCGTCGGGCGATTTGTTCAGACCGCGCGGCATCTTGCGTGCGTTCAAGCCGGGCATTCAATTCGGCCAAATCGGGGCGGATGGCGTCGAGGTCTTGCGTGTCCTGTTTTTCGGCCTGTTTGGCCACCGTGCCACCGCCAGTCAGCGTCACAATCGGGGCTTTTTCCTCGACCACATCGCCGAGGCTGATATGCACCTGCTTGACCACCCCATCGGTGGTCGCGGTGATGCCATGCTGCATTTTCATCGCCTCCAGCACCGCCACTTCTTG
>JAHEIG010000062.1:0-7424 GCA_024639515.1 Rhodobiaceae bacterium
CCAAACTGCTTACGGGTTTTGCAATATTCAACCGTCGCATCGTTCAACTGTTTCATGTGACCAATGGCTTCAGCACTCAGCGCACCGATACCAAAGTCGATGGCTTCTTCGAGGATGCCAAGACCGTTACCGTCCTCACCAATCAGCGCATCGGCACCAACGGCGACATTTTCGAGGGTGACTTCGCTGGCGCGGCCACCGTCAACCGTTGGGTAATCCTGCGTGCTGACACCAGCGGCAGATTTATCAACGATGAACAGGCTGACTCCATCGCGGTCACGTTGACCACCAGAGACGCGGGCTGACACAATCAGCTTATCGGCCCATGGGCCACCCTGCACAACAGCTTTCGCACCGTTCAGCACATAGCCGTCGCCATCGGCTTTTGCCGTGGTGACAATATCAGCCAAGTTGAAGCGGCCTTGCGGCTCGTTAAAGGCCAAGGCCCAAATGCTCTGGCCACCGATAATCGCTGGCAGGTGCTCGGCTTGTTGCTCGCTTGACCCGTGACGGTTCAAGATACCACCGCACAGAACAATCGTCGGCATATATGGTTCAACAACCAGTCCACGGCCCAATTCTTCCATGATAACCATGGTTTCGATAGGGCCACCGTCAAGGCCGCCCAGTTCTTCTGCGAATGGCGCGGCCAGCAGGCCAAGCTCTGCAAATTGTTGCCAAATCTCGCGGCTCATGCCTTCTTCGCTGCGCACGATTTTCATGCGGGCGTCGAAATCATAATTGTCTTGAACAAAGCTCTGCACCATGTTGCGTAGCAATGTCTGTTCTTCGGTAAAGCTAAAATCCACTGTCTTCTCCTTCGTGTGCGTGCCGGGCTTAAAGGCCCAACACCATTTTCGCTATAATATTGCGTTGAATCTCGTTTGACCCGCCATAAATCGAGGTCTTACGATTGTTGAAATAGGCTTGCGACACACCATGACTGTCTTCAGGGCCAATTGCCAGATAATTATCTCCAGCTTCGGCCATCGGTACCCATGGGGCGGCGTAATTGCCAACCGCTTCCATTGTCAGCTCGGTAATGCGCTGTTGGATTTCCGTGCCTTTAATTTTCAGAATTGAGCTTTCTGGGCCAGGGCCTTGGCCCTTGCTTTCTGAAGCCAGTGTCCGCAATTCGGTATATTCCAGTGCTGTGAGGTCAATCTCCAGCTCTGACACTTTGCGGGCAAAGTCGGCGCTTTCGATAAGTGGCGCGCCATCTTCCAGCTCGCCACGTGCAATATCACGCAGACGATCAATGGCTTTCTTAGAACGGGCCACGCCAGCAATCCCTGAACGCTCATTACCGAGCAGGAATTTTGCAATCGTCCAGCCTTTATCTTGTTCGCCGACAAGGTTTTTGGCGGGCACGCGAACATCTTCGATGAACACTTCATTGACTTCGTGGCCACCATCAATGGTGATAATTGGGCGCACGGTAATGCCTGGTGACTTCATGTCGATGAGCAAGAACGAAATACCGTCCTGACGCTTATCGCTGGAGGCGGTGCGCACGAGGCAGAACATCCAATCGGCGTGTTGCGCCAAGGTTGTCCAGATTTTGTGGCCATTGACGACATACTCATCGCCTTCGAGAACCGCTTTGGTTTTCAAAGATGCCAAATCCGAGCCAGCACCTGGCTCAGAATAGCCCTGACACCACCATGTATCGCCTGACAGAATGCCCGGAAGCACCCAGTCTTTTTGCTCTTGGTTGCCGAATGTGTAAATCACCGGGCCAAGCATGCCGACGCCAAATGGCAGCGGCGGAATGGTGCCGAAACGCGCGCTTTCTTCGTTGAAAATATATTTCTGCGTCACCGTCCAATTGGTGCCGCCGAACTCCTCTGGCCATGATGGGGCAACCCATCCTTTTGTGTGCAGCACACGCTGCCAAGCCAAAAAGTCTTGCTTTTCTAACTCACCACGATCTTTGCCGATCAGGTGCTTTGGGTAGTTTTCTTCGATGAAGCTTCTGACTTCCTGACGGAAGGCTTCATCTTCTGGTGTAAAATCTACATCCATTATATCTCTCCATTTTTTCCTGACCCGAATTTACCCCAAATACGGGGCAAATCAATCTTCGCAGGTGGAAAAAGTGACGCATAGCAAATTTTTTCCACGGCCTGCGAAACAGCAAAAATTTGCTTATTTTTCGGGCCTCGTCTAACTTACCGCCATGACCGACAAAGGCACTGACGCCAAACACCCAAAATCGCCCTGCATCCAAACCTGCGCTGTGTCTGGACGCACAGGGTTTTGCATTGGCTGTGGCCGCAAATTGGGCGAAATCGGCGGCTGGACAGGCTTCAGCGCCGACCAAAAGCAGCAGATTATTGATCAACTGCCAGCCCGTTTGGCCAGCGTCGCGGCAAATGCCTAATCGGCGTCTTCGGCACCGCCTTGCGGGGCGAACCAACTCAACGTATCCGATAATTCAACAACTTTGCCGATGACGATAATCGATGGCGGCTCTAGCCCGTGTTGCGTGGCCAAATCTGCCGCTTTGCCGAGTTTGCCGACAACCACACGCTGTTTCGGTGTCGTTGCATGGGTGACGATGGCGAGTGCTTCATCAGCGGCGCGTCCGGCTTTGATGAGCAGGTCTGAAATCACTGCCAAGCGGCTCATCGCCATGTAAATCACAATCACCGGCGAGGCTTTGGCAATGGCGTCCCAATCGAGCAATTCCGCCTGCTGCTTACCGGCCAAGTGACCGGTGACAAATGTCACCGCATGATTGACCTCGCGATGGGTGGCCGGAATACCGGCATAGCCGAGCCCGCCAATACCGGCCGAAATACCCGGAATAAGGCGAAACGGAATATCTTTTGCCACCAGCGCCTCAGCTTCTTCGCCGCCGCGCCCAAAGACAAACGGGTCGCCGCCTTTGAGCCGCAACACACGCTTGCCCTGCCCTGCCAGCTCAATCAGCTTATCGCTAATGTCTTGCTGGTTCCATGACGGCTTGCCGCCGCGCTTGCCAGCGTAAATAAGCTCAGCCTCGGGTTTCACCAGCGACAAAATATCCTCTGAGACCAGCGCATCATAGACCACCACATCGGCTTGTTTCAGCGCGTTGACCGCGTGCAGGGTCAGCAGCCCCGGGTCACCCGGGCCAGCCCCAGCCAGCCACACCCAGCCCGGCGCAAAAACCGGTAGCCCATCAATTTGGATTTCCGGCATTGGCGCATCGCTCAGTTTTAGCCGAACCACATCTTGGCGTGGTTCTTGATCATCTTTGTGGTCGCGTGTCATGCGGCGTTTATAGTCGCCCGCGAGGCTTCTGCCAATGGTCGGTCTTCACTTGCGAAAAACTTTAGTTTCGCGACACGGTCTGTTATACACCCGTCAGCAATAGGAAGGGACATGAGATGTTTAACAAGCCAGAAGCGTCACTCGCCGCCAATAGCGCGGCGTTTGAAAACACCGCATTGGTCAAACCAACCGGCTTTCGCGAATATGACGCGCGCTGGCTGTTCCCTGATGAGATTAATCTGACCGGCATTCAAGCGCTCGGCTTCGGCCTCGGCAATGTGTTATTTGAGCTGCTCGGCGATGACAAACAGCCGGAAATTATCGTCGGCCATGACTTTCGGTCTTATTCGCAATCAATCAAGCTGGCGCTGAGCAATGGCCTGATGAGTGCCGGCGTCGCTGTACACGATATTGGTCTGGCGCTGTCACCAACCGCCTATTTCGCCCAATTTGACGCCGATATTGCCGCCGTTGCCATGGTCACTGCCAGCCATAATGAAAATGGCTGGACGGGGGTAAAAATGGGCGCCGCACGGCCTTTGACCTTCGGCCCTGATGAAATGGACAAGCTGCGCTGCTGTGTGCTCGACAATACTGGCATTGCGCGCAAGGGCGGCTCGTATCAACGCATTGACGATATGGCGCAACGCTATAAAGACGATTTGACCAACCGCCCTGCTTTTAACCGCACGTTAAAAGCCGTGGTGGCTTGCGGCAATGGCACAGCAGGCGCTTTTGCCCCCGACGTGCTGGAGGCGCTGGGCGTTGAGGTGGTGGCGCTAAACTGTGACCTCGACCACAGCTTCCCCAATCACAACCCCAATCCTGAAGATATGAAAATGCTCCACGCGCTGCGCGACAAAGTGCTGGAAACCGGCGCCGATATCGGCTTTGCCTTTGACGGCGATGGCGACCGTTGCGGTGTGGTGGATAATGAGGGCGAAGAAATCTTCGCCGATAAAATGGGTGTGCTGGTGGCCCGCGATTTGGCCAAACAATTTGATCAGCCGACCTTCATTGTCGATGTGAAATCGACCGGCCTGTTTCTCACCGACCCTGAACTGCAAGCCAGCGGGGCGCAGACGATTTATTGGAAAACCGGCCATAGCTATATGAAACGCCACACGCATGACATGCAGGCTTTGGCAGGGTTTGAGAAAAGCGGCCACTTTTTTTTCAATGCCCCGATTGGCCGTGGCTATGATGACGGGCTGGTGACGGCGATTGCGATTTGCGACATGCTGGACCGCGCGCCCGACCACTCAATGGCCGATATGCGCCACTCTTTGCCGGTCACTTATGGCACGCCGACCATGTCGCCTTATTGCGATGACACGAAAAAATATGATGTGGTTGATCGCATCATCGCCCATTTTGAAGCGCTTGCTAAACAGGGCGGCACGTTGATTGGGCAAAACATCCGCGACCTCGTCACCGTTAATGGCGTGCGCATCACGCTGGAAGACGGCACATGGGGCCTCATCCGCGCCTCATCAAACAAGCCGGGATTGGTGGTTGTGGTGGAGAGCCCAACCTCAGAGGCCAATATGCGGGCGATGTTTGCCGAGCTTGATGGCGTGTTGTCGTCTTATGAAGAAGTCGGCGAATACGACCAAAAAATCTAGCCAACGCCAAACAGCGAGGCCAGCATCCGGCCTGCGCTGACGAGCAGAAATCCGGCAAACACATAATTCAGCGTCGGGCGCGATAATTGGTGCGCCATGCGCGCCCCCAAAGGCGCGCCAAGCATGCTGGTCGGTATCATCAGCCCCAGCGCCAGAACATTGACATAGCCGAGCGACAGCGGCGGCAGGTCGGTCAGGTTCCAGCCAGCCAGAATAAAGCCCAGCGTCGCCGGCACGGCGATGATCACCCCAATCGCCGATGAGGTGCCAACAGCGCGATGCATATCGCGCCCCGACATGCCAAGCAGCGGCACCGACAGCGTGCCGCCGCCAATGCCCATCAAGGCTGAAAACAAACCAATGAGCAGCGACAGGCATTTTTGCATGCCGAGCGCCAGCGGATGGGCGCGCCCCTCGCCGCCATCGCGGCTGATCAGCATGCGCAAACCGGCCCCCAGCGCAATCGCGGCAAACACCAGCTTCAGCCCGACCGGAGCGATGAAGCGCGCGGCAATCGCCCCGCTCAGCGCCCCAATGGCGACGAACATGCCCCAATCGCGCAGCACCATCACATCGACCGCACCGCGCTTTAAGTGACTGCGGGCCGATTGAAAGCCGGTGAAGCAAATAATCGCCAGCGACGTCGCCACCGCCATATGGATTTGAAAATGCGGCGGCAGGTCAAAAAACACGAAGGTCTGAAACAGCACCGGCACCAGCACAATGCCGCCGCCAACACCGAGCAAGCCAGCAATAATGCCAGCGACAAAACCGGCCACCAACAGGCCTGAGGCCAGCAACACCAACTCTGACGATATTTCCATTACCCCGCCTCACTTTGCGCGGCATAGGTGGCTTGGCGCTGTTCTTGCCCTTGCACCACTTCGAGCGCGGCCCACAACACCGCCGCATTGGACGCATTGCCCGGCGCATTTTCGCTGAGATAACGCCGCCATTGCCGCCCGCCCGGTTGACCTTGATACAGCCCCATCAAGTGACGGGTCAGCGCATGCAGCGACGTGCCCTTGGCCACCAGTTGCTCGGCATAGGGAATAAGCAATTCGACAATTTCGTGGCGGCTCAAAGCAGGCCGCTCATCGCCAAAAAACCGCCGATCGACATCGGCCAGAAGATACGGCGTTTTATAGGCGGCGCGGCCCAGCATCACCCCATCAACCTGCTGGCAATGCGCCTCGGCCTGGGCCAAATCTTCAATCCCGCCATTGATCACAATGGTCAGATCCGGATGGGCTTTTTTCAACGCATAGACCAGCGGGTAATCGAGCGGTGGCACGTCGCGATTTTGCTTCGGGCTGAGCCCCTCCAGCCAGGCCATACGCGCATGCACAATAAAATGCGAAACCCCAGCGGCGGCGCATGCCTCGACCAAAGCCGGTAGTGCCTCGGCCGGTTCCTGATCATCGACGCCAATCCGACATTTCACCGTCACCGGCACAGATACCGCCGCCCCCATCGCCGCCATACACTCGGCCACCAAATCCGGCGTCTGCATCAAACAGGCGCCGAACTGGCCCGATTGCACGCGGTCTGACGGGCAGCCGACATTTAGATTAATCTCATCATAGCCCCAGTCTTCGCCGATTTTCGCCGCCTCGGCCAAGCCTTTCGGGTCACTGCCGCCGAGCTGCAAGGCCAGCGGATGCTCGGCCGCGTTGAAATCAAGCAGCCGCGCGCGATCGCCATAGCGAATCGCATCGCTGGTGACCATTTCCGTATACAGCCGCGCATGGCGCGAAATCAGGCGCAGAAAAAACCGGTCATGCCGGTCTGTCCAATCCATCATCGGGGCGACGCAAAATGTAAAATCAGGCTTCATGCCTCTTTGTCGGCCATTTTACCGCTTTCATCAAGCTTTTCGCGTTACTTGCGCCGCCCCGCCGACACAACCGGCAAAGCGTTTACCGCGCCCATAAGCGGGCTTAGTATGAAGGCAAGAGAAATAATAACAGGCGGCGCCAGCCGATGACCCAGACCGATGCCCAAGACCGATGACCCAGACCGATAAACAAGACGACAAACAAGACAAGCCAGAACCCCGCCTGCAGCGCGCGAAGACGTGGGTTGTGGAAAGCTGGATGGGACTGCTCATATTGAGTGCGGTTATTGTCGTCATTGCCAGCGCCTTCCTGCTTCCATTCTTATGGAGGCAAGCTGGCTCAGCAACGTGGGATGGCAACGCCACCCGCAATATCGCTTTGGTCATTGGCGGCCTTATCGCTATCTATGGCGTGGTTATCGCGGCGCGGCGACAGGCGACCAATCAGAGACAATATGAACTGGCGTTAAAGTCAGACTTCTCCGAGACTTTTGCCAAAGGCGTGAGCGCCCTTGCCTCGGATATCATGACCATAAAAATATCGGGGATTCGGGTTTTTGATAATCTGGCCAAGTCAATTGAAGCGAACTCAAGCGACTACGGCATGATTGTGGAGACAATAAACGATTTCATTATAGAAAGTGCGGCGCCACCTATTGATGAGAGGACCGGAAAAACATTTGCATATGCTGATTTAAGTGAAT
>JAHEIG010000062.1:7459-8747 GCA_024639515.1 Rhodobiaceae bacterium
CCAAAGCCGCGTGGGCAGCGGCAGCATATTAAAGTAGCCACTAGGGTGTTAGGGGAGCTCGCAAACGAGATGGGCGATGCACAGCATGAAATCGAGCTGGCGTATTTAGACCTTAGGGAACTTGTCTTGAACGGCGTCTCCCTTAAAGGAGCTAATTTAGGCGGGACTGGATTAAGCGGGACCTCTTTAGTCGATACCAAACTGGCTGGGGTAAGGTTGATTAATGCCAAAATGCTTGGCGTAAGATTGAGTGACGCGGACTTAACTGGAGCAAAATTTAATGGCGCAATTATGTACAGTGCCGAATTGATGGGCTGCGATTTAAACGGAAGTTCATTTATTGGAACTAAAATGGGCGGCTCTTATGTGACTTCAGCCACGCTTTTTTCCGTCAAAACTAACGATGTCTCCAAACAGGAATTAAAAACTGCGGATACTGAAACTTTACGTGAGATGCTCGGCCACGCTAAATTCTGAGCCGCCGATGTAGCCGACGCGGATTTTTTCCATACAATAGCCATCGAGGGCGCTTTCACTGACGAACAACTCAACAGCATGCACGACAAGCCCATCGTGCTGACCCCGCAACAAGTGCTAGAATTCATCGAAAAAAAGCATCAAGACGACTAACAAAAAAACCGCCCGAAACCGTGAGGGTCGCGGGCGGTTTTGAGTTTCGTAAAAGGGTTTTTACGATTTTTTGCTGCTGGCCAGTTCGTTGAATGGCACGGTTTTGTCGACGCGGATGTCTTGCGGCAGGCCGAGCACTTGTTCGGACACGATATTGCGCAAGATTTCATCGGTGCCGCCAGCAATCCGGTAGCCGGCTGCGCCGATCCACTGGTTTTGGAAGGCACCGGCCATCGGGCTTTCTTCAACGTCTTGCATGATGCCGCCTTGGCCTTGCATATCCATGGCGAATGAGGCGAGATCTTGCATTTTCGGCCCCGACACGATTTTACCAATCGAGCTTTCGGCGCCCGGCACTTGGCCTTTTGACAAAGCCGTCAGGGTGCGGAATTTGGTGTATTTCAGACCTTGCGTCTGAACATACCAATCAGCCAGCTTCTCGCGCACATTGGAGTCTTTAATGGCTGGGCCATTTTCCAAATCTGTGTCGCGGGCCAGTTTCAACAGCTCGCTATAGTCAACACCAGCACCTTGGCCAATCGCCAGACGCTCATTCATCAGCGTTGTCAGCGATACTTTCCAGCCCTCGCCAACATCACCGAGACGCTGGCTGTCTGGCACACGCACATCATTGAAGAACACTTCATTAAAGCCGCTA
>JAHEIG010000062.1:8757-9276 GCA_024639515.1 Rhodobiaceae bacterium
CAGGCCCTTATGCTTCGGCACGGTCGGGTCAGAGCGGGTGACGATAATGCCGTAATCGCAAAAATGCGCGCCTGAGGTCCAGACTTTCTGGCCGTTAATCACCCATTCATCGCCGTCTTTCTCGGCTTTTGTCCGCAGACCAGCAACATCTGAGCCAGCAGATGGCTCAGAGAATAACTGACACCAAACTTCTTCGCCATACAGCGCCGGTTTGACATAGCGTTCGCATTGCTCGGGGGTGGCCCATTTCATCATCGTCGGGATACACATGCCGAGACCGATTTCAAAAAACCCGCGCGGGGCTTCGAAATTGGTTTCTTCTTGCGAATAAATCACCGACTGAATCGGCGTGCCGCCAAGCCCGCCAAATTCTTTTGGCCATGTGATAGCGGCATAACCGGCTTCGGCTTTTCTGGCCTGCCATTGTTTTGCCCGCTCGAGACGCTCGGCTTCTGATTTTTCCGAACGGCCTGCTTTGGCATTATCTGGGTCGCGTGGTTTTGCGTTTTGTTCAAGCCA
>JAHEIG010000074.1 GCA_024639515.1 Rhodobiaceae bacterium
GAAAAAGGCCCGATTAGCCCGCGCTTTCGCGGTGAACATGCGCTGCGTCGTTACCCGAATGGCGAAGAGCGCTGCATTGCTTGCAAATTATGCGAAGCCGTGTGCCCGGCCCAAGCCATCTCTATTGAGGCTGGCCCGCGCAATAATGACGGCACCCGCCGCACGGTGCGCTACGACATCGATATGGTGAAATGTATTTATTGCGGCTTTTGTCAGGAAGCGTGTCCGGTGGATGCGATTGTTGAAGGGCCGAATTTTGAATTTGCCACCGAAACCCGCGAAGAGCTGATTTATGACAAGCAGAAGCTGTTGAACAATGGCGATCGCTGGGAAATTGAAATTGCCAAAAACATCGAACTGGACGCCCCTTACAGGTAGAACATTATGACCTTAACTGCTCTCGCCTTTTATTTATTCGCCACGGTTTCTGTGGCCAGCGCCTTTATGGTGATTGCCGCGCGCAATCCGGTTTATTCGGTGCTGTTTTTAATCCTGACCTTCTTTAATTCGGCCGGTCTGTTTGTCCTTCTCGGGGCAGAGTTTCTCGCCTTATTGCTGGTCGTTGTTTATGTCGGCGCGGTGGCGGTGTTGTTCCTGTTTGTGGTGATGATGCTGGATATCGATTTTGCCGAGCTCAGCGAAGGGTTTTTGCAATATATGCCAATCGGCGCCACCATTGGGCTGATCTTATTGCTCGAATTGATTTTGGTGTTTGGCGCCTCGGCGACCAGCCTCGAAGCGCAAGTGCTGGCGACGGCGACACCTGAGGGCATGACCAATGCCGAAGCGCTCGGGCGGGTGTTGTACACCGATTACATTTATTATTTCCAAGCCGCTGGCGCGATTTTGTTGGTCGCGATGATTGGCGCGATTGTCCTGACCTTGGTTGATTCAACATCGACACGGCGTCAGAGCATTGCCGCGCAAAACGCCCGCACCCGCGAAGACGGCGTCGAAATGGTCGATGTGAAACCAGGGCAGGGGCTATAGGAGCGCTATCATGACAATCGGACTGACGCATTATCTGACCCTCGCCGCCATCTTGTTCACCATTGGCGTGTTCGGGATTTTTCTTAACCGTAAAAACGTCATCATTATTTTGATGTCGATTGAACTCATGCTGCTCGCAGTAAACCTCAACCTTGTTGCTTTCTCAGCCTATCTCGGCGATTTAATCGGTCAGGTATTTGCCCTGCTGGTGCTCACCGTTGCGGCTGGCGAGGCGGCGATTGGTCTGGCCATTCTGGTGGTGTATTTCCGCAATCGCGGGGGTATCGCGGTTGAAGATGTCAGTCAGATGAAAGGCTAACCCATGTATCAGGCTATTGTCTTTTTCCCTCTGTTTGGCGCTCTGATTGCCGGTCTGTTTGGCCGCGCTATTGGCCACCGTCCTGCCGAATTGGTTAGCACCGGTCTGTTGCTGGCCTCAGCCGCTTTGTCGTGCATGGCGTTTGCCAATATCATGATGACCGGCGAGACCATGAGCGTGCATGTGCTGAGCTTTATTCATTCCGGCACGATGAGCATCGATTGGGTGTTGCGGATTGATGCGCTGACTTGCGTGATGCTGGTGGTGGTGACGGGCGTGTCGTCGCTGGTGCATATTTATTCGATTGGCTATATGAGCCTCGATCCGGGTCGAGCGCGCTTCTTCGCCTATTTGTCGCTGTTTACCTTTATGATGTTGATGCTGGTGACGGCAGATAATTTCGTCCAACTGTTCTTCGGTTGGGAAGGCGTTGGTCTGGCGTCTTATCTGCTCATCGGTTTCTGGTACAAAAAACCTTCTGCCAATGCGGCGGCGATGAAGGCCTTTGTGGTCAATCGGGTTGGTGACTTTGGGCTAATTTTGGGCATGGCGGCGATTTATTTCATCGTCGGCTCGCTGCAATTTGACGAAGTATTCGCCTCGGCCAGCGCTTTGGCGGACAGCCAGTTTGATTTCTTGGGCTGGACGGTGCCGACCTTAACCACTATTTGCCTGCTTCTGTTTATGGGCGCCATGGGCAAATCTGCGCAATTTATGCTGCACACATGGCTGCCGGATGCGATGGAAGGACCGACCCCTGTGTCGGCTTTGATCCACGCTGCCACCATGGTGACGGCTGGGGTGTTTCTGGTGGCCCGGTGTTCGCCGCTATTTGAGCTGTCACCGACGGCCTTGTCGGTGATTATTGTTGTTGGCGCGATTACCGCCTTCTTCGCCGCCACAGTTGGTCTGGTGCAAAACGATATTAAGCGGGTGATTGCTTATTCAACCTGCTCACAGCTTGGCTATATGTTCGTGGCACTTGGCGTCGGCGCCTATCAGGTGGCGATGTTCCTTTTGTTCCTCGGGGCTGGCTCGGTTATTCACGCCATGCAAGACGAACAAGACATGCGCAAAATGGGTGGCCTGCGCGAGCTGGTGCCAACCAGCTGGGTGATGATGCTGGTCGGCACATTGGCTTTGACTGGCTTCCCGCTAACCGCTGGCTTTTTCTCGAAAGACGCGATTATTGAAGCCGCCTTCGCTGCCCATGCGGGGCCGCATTTGTTCGGCTTCACCTTGCTGGTGGTGGCGGCGTTGTTCACCTCTTTCTATAGCTGGCGTTTGATGTTCATGACCTTTTACGGTCAACCACGCTGCTCAAAAGAGACCCTCAGCCATGTGCATGAAAGCCCACCGGTTATGCTGATCCCGCTTTTGGTGCTGGCGGTCGGTGCGTTGGGCACCGGCTATGTGTTCTCTGGCATCTTCATTGGCGACCAGCAGGAAGCGTTTTGGGGTGCCAGCGTGTTCACCAGTGCTGATAATCATGTGCTGCATGATCTGCACAATGTGCCGCTTTGGGTCAAATTGGCGCCATTGGTGATGATGCTGACCGGCTTCTTCACCGCCTATATCATGTATATTCGTGACCGCGAGATGCCACAGCGTTTGGCCGAGCAGCACGACCTTTTGTACAAATTCCTGCTCAACAAATGGTATTTTGATGAGCTTTACGATTTCGTGTTTGTGCGTCCGGCCCGCTGGCTGGCGCGGGTCTTCTGGCGCGGCGGCGACGGCTATGTGATTGATGGCTTTGGCCCCAATGGGATTGCCGCCAATGTGCTGATGGTGACACAGCGTTTCGTGGTTCTGCAAAGCGGGTTTGTTTATCATTACGCCTTCGTCATGCTCATCGGTGTGGCCGGTTTCGTAACCTGGTTTATGTTTGGTGGGGGACAATAAATGACTGACTGGCCAATTCTTTCGACCATCACATTTTTGCCTCTACTCGGGGCTTTGTTCATCATGCTGGTGCGCGGTGACGAAGCCACTGTGGCCAGCAATTCACGCGCCGTGGCGTTGTGGACGACGCTGATCACTTTGCTGCTAACGCTGTTTATGCTGACCCGCTTTGACGGCAGCACGGCGGCGTTTCAATTTGTCGAGCGCGTTGCTTGGCTCGGCGATGGTGTCGATTACGCCATGGGCGTGGACGGTATTTCTGTTCTGTTCGTGGTGCTGACCGCCGCCTTGATGCCGATTTGCGTGCTGGCGGGGTGGAACTCCATCAAAACCCGTGTGCGCGAATATATGATTGCCTTTCTGGTGCTTGAAACGCTGATGATTGGCGTGTTCTGCGCCATGGATTTGGTGCTATTCTATCTGTTCTTTGAAGGCGGCCTGATTCCGATGTTCTTGATCATCGGTGTGTGGGGCGGGGCGCGACGGATTTACGCCAGCTTCAAATTTTTCCTCTACACGCTGGTCGGCTCGGTGTTGATGCTATTGGCGATTTTGGCGATGTATTGGCAAGCCGGTACCAGCTTTATCCCTGACCTCACGGCCACTGGCTTTTCGGCCGATATGCAGACATGGCTGTGGCTGGCTTTCTTTGCCAGCTTTGCGGTGAAAATGCCAATGTGGCCGGTGCATACATGGTTACCAGACGCCCACGTTGAGGCGCCAACCGCTGGCTCGGTTATTCTGGCCGGTGTGTTGCTGAAAATGGGCGGCTATGGCTTCTTGCGGTTCTCACTGCCAATGTTCCCAATTGCCTCGGAAATGTTCGCGCCGCTGGTCTTTGCGATGAGCGCGATTGCCATTGTTTACACCTCTCTCGTGGCGTTTGCCCAAGAGGATATGAAAAAGCTGATTGCTTATTCTTCGGTCGCCCATATGGGCTTTGTCACCATGGGCTTGTTCTCGATGACCATGCAAGGTGTGCAGGGCGGTATTTTCCAAATGCTGTCGCATGGCTGGATTTCCGGCGCTTTGTTTTTGTGCGTCGGGGTGATTTATGACCGCATGCACACGCGCGAGATTGCCGCTTATGGCGGGCTGGTTAATCGTATGCCGGTTTACGCCGCGCTGTTTCTCTTATTCACCATGGCCAATGTCGGCTTGCCCGGCACATCCGGTTTCGTGGGCGAGTTTTTGACCATTATCGGCACTTTCCAAATCAGCACATGGACGGCTTTTGTCGCCGCCTCTGGGGTGATTTTGTCGGCGGTTTATGCGCTATCGCTCTATCGCCGTGTGACGTTGGGCAAAATTGAACATGAAGGGCTGGAGACCATTGCCGATATGGATCGGCGTGAAATTCTGATTATTGCGCCGCTGGCTGTGGCGACGATTTTATTCGGTATTTGGCCAATGCCTATTCTCGATTTAACCGCTAGTTCTGTTGACGCTCTGGTGAGCGGCTATCAGGAAGCCCTCGCCGCACATCATTCGAGCGGGCATTAGGAGACCAGCATGTTAAGCAATCTTTCGCTCATCTTACCGGAACTGGTGCTGTTTATCGGCGCTATGGTCCTTCTGATGTATGGTGCGTTCTCGACCAAAGATGTGACCCGTGGGGTCGATTTGGGGGCTATGGGGCTGTTGGTTATCGCCGCTGTTCTGGCGCTGACGCAAAGCCCGAACGGGCAAGAAGTGGCGTTTAACGGCGCCTTTGCCGTTGATGGCTTTACCTCGCTGATGAAGGGTCTGACGTTTATCGCAACGGCGGTGGCGATTGCCATGTCGCGTGATTTTATGGCCCGCGAAAAACTCGCGCGCTTTGAGTTCAGCGTGCTGTTGGTGCTTGCCGCCACCGGCATGGGCATGATGATTTCAGCCAATGATTTGATTGCGCTGTATATGGGCATTGAGCTGCAAAGCCTGGCGCTTTATGTGGTTGCCGCGATTAACCGCGACAGCCTGCGCTCGACCGAAGCCGGTTTGAAATATTTCGTGCTCGGGGCTTTGTCATCTGGCTTGCTGCTGTATGGCGCGTCGCTGATTTACGGTTTCTCAGGGGCCACGGGCTTTGGCGATATTGCGCTGGCTTTCCAGCCGGAGAACGGACAATTGCCGATTGCCATGACCATTGGTCTGGTGTTCTTGATTGCTGGTCTGGCGTTCAAAATTTCCGCCGTGCCGTTCCATATGTGGACGCCGGATGTGTATGAAGGTGCGCCGACAGCGGTGACAGCGTTTTTCGCCGCTGCGCCGAAACTGGCGGGCATGGCGATTTTCGTCCGCGTGATGATGACCGCCTTCCCAGACGCGATTGTCGCGTGGCAGCAGATTATCATCTTCGTGTCTTTCGCCAGCATGGCCTTGGGAGCGTTTGCCGCGATTGGTCAGCGCAACATTAAACGCCTATTGGCTTATTCATCGATCGGTCATATGGGCTTTGCCTTGGTCGGCTTTGCCGCCGGCACGCAAGACGGCGTCGCCGGTGTGGTGCTGTATATGGCGCTTTATGCGGTGATGACGCTGGGCACATTTGCCTGCGTGCTATCGATGCGGCGCGAAGGCGGCATGGTCGAGAAAATCGACAATCTTGCCGGTCTCAGCCAAACCCGCCCATTTATGGCGGCGTGTCTGGCGATTATGATGTTCTCGCTGGCTGGTATTCCACCGCTGGCTGGCTTCTTCGGCAAATTGTTTGTCTTCCGCGCGGCGATTGATGCCGGTTTATATGGCCTGAGTATCCTTGGCGTGTTGTCGAGTGTGGTTGGTGCTTTCTACTATTTGCGGATTGTCAAAATCATGTATATCGACGCCCCGCCAGAGGAGCCTTACGCGCCAATGGCCCGCGACATGCGATATCTGGCTGGTGCCAGTGCCGCCTTTGCGCTGTTGTTCTTCGTCTATCCAGCACCGCTGGTCGAGTTGTCTGAACTGGCAGCGTCGGCTTTGTTCCAGACCCCAGCGGTTGAGGTTGTCACCAGCATCGCGCGGCCATAATTTGGTGGGCCAGCTACCCGAGAGTTACCAACTTCTCCATCTCGAAACGGTGGACAGCACCAATGAGCAGGCGCGTCGTCTGGCTGAAGACGGCGTGCGCGTGCCGCATTGGATTGTCGCCGATCAGCAAACCGCAGGGCGCGGGCGGCGCGGTCGCACATGGGACTCACCAAATGGCAATTTAATGACCACGCTATATCTGCCGGTGGCGTTGACGCCGGAGCAGGCGGGGCAATTATCCTTTGTTGCGGGCTTGGCGCTGCATGAAACGGTGCGCCATTTTGTCGGCGATGCAGCAGACGCGCCCGATGTCAGTGTGAAATGGCCGAATGATGTGCTGATTGATGGCGCCAAGATTTCCGGCATTTTGCTCGAAACCGCGTCATCGACGCATCAGCAAGTGGCGTGGCTGGCCATTGGTATGGGGCTGAACCTCAAGAGCTTTCCGGACGACACGCCGTATCCGGCCAGCAGTATTTACCATGCCACCGGCCAAGCACCGGACAATGTGCAGGCGCTATATGTGTTGGCGCAGAGCTTTGAGCGGTTTTACCAGCAATGGAAAAGTGTCGGCTTTGCCAGCATTTTGACGGCTTGGCGGCAGACCGCGTTTAATTTGGGGCAGGGCATTATCGCTCGCCTTGAAACCGGCGAGATTGAGGGTATCTTTGAGGATATAGACGAGACCGGCGCGATTATCCTGCGCACGCCGGATGGGCAAAAGCGGGTGATTTCTGCGGCTGATATATTTTTCACCAATATCGGGGCGTGAGTAAGTAGCAATATGAGTAAACAAGAAAAAGATTTGGTGTTTCTGCCGCTCGGTGGCACGGGCGAGATTGGCATGAATTGCAATCTCTATGGCTATGGCCGTAAGGGCCAGCGCGATTGGATTATGGTCGATCTCGGCGTTACTTTCGGCAAAGAAACCGAGCCGGGCATTGATCTGATCACCCCCGACACCAGCTTTATCGAAGACCATGCCAAATCGCTGCACGGCATTTTGCTGACGCATGGCCACGAAGACCATATTGGGGCGCTGGCGCATTTGTGGCCGCGCTTGCAATGTCCGGTCTATGCCACGCCGTTCACTGCCGAATTGGTTAAAGGCAAATTATCCGAAGTCGGCCTGCTGGATGTCGTGCCGCTGCATATTATCGACACAGATGCTCATGTGTCGCTTGGCCCGTTTGAGATCGATTATATCTGCCTGACCCATTCGATTGCTGAGCCGAGCGCATTGGCCATTCGTTGCGACGAGGCGCGGGTGCTGCACACAGGCGATTGGAAAATCGACCCTGACCCAGTGATTGGCCGCCTGACCGAAGAACAACGCCTGACCGCGTTTGGCGATGAAGGGATTGACGCGATTGTTTGCGACAGCACCAATGTGCTGAGCCCCGGGCGCTCTGGTTCCGAGGCCGATGTGGGCCGCGCCCTGCGCGAAGAAGTGGCCGATAGTGCCAACCGGGTGGTGATTACCACCTTCGCCTCTAACGTGGCGCGGATGACCAGCATTGCCGAAGCGGCGATGGCGACCGGTCGGCATTTGTGTCTGGCCGGACGCGGTATGCACAAAATTTACCAAGCAGCGCGCAAGACCGGGTATCTGACGCAATTCCCAGAGCTTATCGAAGAAGCCGATGCGGGCTATCTGCCGCCCGATAAATTGCTGATTTGCTGCACCGGCAGTCAGGGCGAGTCGCGGGCTGCTTTGGGGCGCATGGCGTCGGGAGAGCATCCGCATTTGACGCTGGAAAAGGGCGATAAGGTTATCTTCTCGTCGAAAATGATCCCCGGCAATGAAACCGAGATTCTGTCATTGCAAAACCGCTTGGCCAGCCTTGATGTCGAGATTGTGCTGCCCAATGGCAATGATTTGCATGTCTCCGGCCACCCTTGCGAGGATGAGCTGATTGACATGTATGGTTGGGCGCGCCCGCGCATTGCGGTGCCTGTGCACGGCGAACACCGGCATTTAATGGCCCATGCAGAACTGGCTAAACGCCTGCAAGTGCCCGAGCCGATGCGTATTCAAAATGGTGATATGTTGCGGCTCTGGCCGGGTGAGGCGGAAGTCGTCGATGTGGTGCCGACGGGGCGGTTTTATCTCGATGGCAAAGTGCTGCTCGACAATAAAGCCTTGGCGATGCGCGAAAGGCGCAAATTATCCTATAATGGCGTGGTGTTTATCGCCATTCCGCTGGACGCCGCCGACCGACTAGCCGGTGCGCCGCATGTCGAGCTGATAGGGGTGCCGGAAGATGACGGCGCCGTCGCCATCAGCGATTGGGTGGTCGACGCGGTTGAGCGGGTGATCCCGTCAAATGGGCGACTGACACCGGAAAAGGCCGAGCCATCTATGCGCATCGCCGTGCGTCGTGAATTGGCGCGGCGTTGGGGCAAGAAGCCGGAAGTGATTGTCAGCTTTGTCGAGGTCTAGTCAGACCGGCAAGCAAGCCGAAAGGGTACGGAAATGATTGAAATTAGCTTTATCTTTGGTTGTGCGATTTATGGCATTGTTTGGTTCATCACGCTGTTTATGGTGCTGCCATTCGGTGTCGTGACGCAGCAAGAAAGCGGCGATGTGGTGCGTGGCTCGACCGAAAGCGCGCCAAGCCAGCCGCGCATACTGCGAAAACTGCTGATTACCACGCTGCTTTCTGCGGTGATTTATACCGGTGTGTATTATCTGCTGACCACCGGGGTTTTGGCCAATCTCGACCTACCATTCCTGCCGAAACTGCCGTCTTAGGACGAAGCGCGCTGGCCCGAGAGGGCGGGCATTGGGATTTTCAACTGCGGCGCAAAAAAATAGCGGACCCCGTAGGTCCGCTATTTATGTGACCCGGGAGCTCGGCTCACCGGGAGGCTCCTCCCAAAACCCGAGAACAAAGTTCTCAATCACTAAAAAAGAGTAAGAAATAAAAAACTCGATGTCACGCAAAAT
>JAHEIG010000008.1:0-20052 GCA_024639515.1 Rhodobiaceae bacterium
CAAATATGAGAGTGGCGAAACGCGAACGTCAACAAATCGTTGAATGCGTTGTTCTGTTGTCAAAGCATAAAGCTTCGACACGCCAGGACACCGCCGTCCACGTTTCTCTTTCAATATCTACTATGTCAAACAACTGCCTTGCGGCCCTAAGTCGGCACAAAAACGCTCGTCGCCATTTCTAGCTTCGATCGCTTTAACAACCTCGAAAGGATCAGTATTGCAAAAGAACGATGCGCCTTCGAGGCTGTTTCCGTTCCGACATCAGGGTTACTGATGTACCCGTGATGTGGAGCGATGTATAGGCATCTCTCTGGCACCTGTCAAAGGCTTTTTTGACGAAATTGTATTTTTTTTAAATATTCGGCAAATTGCTTTTGGTAGTAGGTGCTAACCCGCAGAATACCACCATATATAGGGCTTTTCAAATTTGCCGGCCTGTGAAAAAATGCCAGCGGCTTGACAAAATACAACGCGAAAGAGCATTTTGCAGACATATGACAGAAGAAAACGCACACGTTATTGAAGAATCGTCCGAGCAACAAACCGATAAGTTGAGACTATCGGTTCGACGCCGTCGCGCACGGCGGCAATTCTCGGTTGCCTTTATAATCAGTTTTGGACTTATGACATGGATGGTCACGGGCTTTCTCGCGCCTGAGGTAAGCCAAGCCTCACTCAGTGCGCGCTCGGCCCCGTCCGTGCCAGACATATATGACACGCTGCGCCAACTGCCGCCCATGCAACGCCGCACCATGACTGACCAGCTGAAGCCGGGCGACTCGCTGGCGGCGCTGTTGGCCCGCAATGGGGTCAGCGCGGTTGAAGCCGATGCCGCTCTCGACAGCATGCGGGCGCAATTCGACTCGCGCAAATTACGCCCGGGTCAGAAAGTTCGTTTGTTCCATGAATGGCCAGCCGATGCGCCGCGCGATATTAAGACAGGCACATTTGCCGGTCTCGACTTCATCCCCGAGCCGCGCCAGCAAGTCAGCATCCGCCGAACACAAGATAATGGGTTTGAAACCCGCCGCCTCGACCGCCCGCTCAGCGATCGCTATTTCGTCGCCGACACGCTGATCAACAGCTCGGTATATGAAGCAGCGCGGGCCAGTGGTGTCGCCCCCAATCTGGTGGTTGAGCTGATTCGGTTGTTCTCTTTCTCGGTCGACTTCCAGCGCGACATTCGCCAAGGCGACCAATTAGAGGTACTGTATACACGCCGCTTCGACCAAGACAATCAACTGGCCGAAGAAGGCGAGATTGTTTTCGCTGCCCTCACCAATCGCGGCGAGCGGCACGCCTATTGGCTGCATACCCATGCCGATGGGGCGCAACATTATTATGATGAAAACGGTAAAAGCGTAAAGCGCTTGCTGATGCGCACACCGGTTGACGGGGCACGGCTGTCGTCGCGCTTTGGCATGCGCCGCCACCCAATACTTGGCTATACCCGCCTGCACAGGGGCTTGGATTTTGCCGCCCCGACCGGCACGCCGATTTTTGCCGCCGGTGCCGGCACCATCCTTAAAAAGACAACCAAGGGCAGCAATGGGCTGTTCCTCAAACTGCGTCATAAAAATGGCTATGCCACGGCCTATGCACATATGAGCGGTTTTGCCAAAGGCATGAACATTGGCAAGACGGTTCAACAAGGCCAAGTGATCGGCTATGTCGGCAGCACCGGCTTAGCAACCGGCCCGCATTTGCATTATGAAGTTTTGGAGAATGACAAGCCGGTTAACCCACGGGCACTGGATTTGCCACCAGCGCGTAAAATGAATGCCGAAGAAATGCTGTCACTGAGCGAAACTCGTCGGCAGGCCGTCAAACGCATTGGTAATCTCGCGGCAAGCCAGAACGCCCTATCGTCACTGCCACTGCGTTCCGGCGTCAATGCGCGCTAGATCAATGCCAGCGCTTCTCAGATTGATGTCAGGTTGATATCAGACTAGTCGTTAACCGCAGGCAGCACATCGGCTTCGGCGGCGACACCATTGGCTTCTTTGGTTGGTTCTTCAGCGACGCTCTCAGCAACCGCTTCAGCGTCGCCCTGCTCGAGATTAGAAGCCGCTTCAGCCACATTGCCATCGACTTGCTCGCCATCATTGCGACGGCGGCGCAAAGGCCCACGGCGACGCGACTTGCTGGCGCGCTCGCTTTTCTCGTCGTCAGATCCGGCATCGCCGCGATTGAGCACCAGCGGCTCGCTGGCCGGTGCGGTGGCCTCGGCGGCGTCGCTGGCCTTATTATTGGTCTCGTCCTTGCCGTCAGCATCACCGACATTTTCGCTTTGCGGCGGCTGAAGGGTTTGCATGATACGGAAGTAATGTTCGGCATGTTGTTGCAGGTTCTCGGCATTCACCCTATCACCCGTCAGCATCGCGTCGCGAGCCAAAGCCTGATATTTTTCATAAACCTGAGCCGCTGTGCCGCGCACTCTTACCTCTGGGCCGTTGCTATCATAGCTGCGGTTCACAGAATTTTGTTGGCGCCGCCCGCGCCCACGTGAACGTTTCATGTTGCGTTCCTAGAAAAGTTATTAATGACTTCCGTTTCTTTGCCACCGACAATTATCGCTTAACAGCAAACAATTTAAACAGTGACGTTGGTGCAGTGACAGCTCGAGTGATCGCGCTGAACACCATGTCGCTCTTTTTCTAACTTAAAGACTTAAACAAATTGTTTACGCTCTTGTGTGTCGGGACGAAAGAGCTAGGCCAACGAAAACAATCTGTCTTCGTTCTAAGCAACCAGATACTAGCCGGAAAGGTTTTGTTTTTCAAACTTTTTTTTGACCCGACACAAGACGGTCGCGGCCAGCCAAATCTTGCCTGACCTGCAGCCCGACAAATCCGGCTTTTTGCATCATGGTACCAACCGCATCGGCATGGTCGTGGCCGATTTCAAAATATAATCCGCCGCCCGCTTGCAAATAGGCCGCGGCGGCTTGGGTGATCAGACGGTAATCGCGCAAGCCATCCACCCCGCCATCCAGTGCTATCAGCGGGTCATGCGTGCGCACCTCGATATCCAAAGCCGCGATATCGCCGCGCCGAATATAAGGCGGGTTAGAGATGATGACATCAAATAGGCCGTCGGACTTGGTCACCGCGTCAAACCAATGGCTATGGCGCAAATGCAGCCGGTCGCGCACGCCCAGCCGGTGCGCATTGGCCCGCGCCATGGCTAAAGCCTGACGACTGGCATCCAGCCCGACCCCGCTCCAGAGGCCGGCCTCGGCCAATAGCGAGATAATCAGACAGCCCGAGCCAGTGCCCAAATCGAGCACCCTTTGGGGCGACTGGCTGGCGGCGCGCGCGGCCAAAACCGTTTCGACCAAAAGCTCGCTATCGGGGCGCGGGTCGAGCACATGGCGGTTGATTTTGAAGGTGCGGCCATAAAACCCGCGCTGGCCGATCAGCCGCGACACTGGCGCACCTTGTATGCGTTGCGCCTGCCACGTCAGCAAGCGGGCATAGGCGGCGGCGTCTATCGGCGTCTCAGCCTGCAACGCTAATTGCGTGTCATCAAACCGCGTAGCAGCCGCCAGCAACACCCGCGCGTCGAGCTCAGGCGTCGCCAGGGCGGCAGCGCGAAACGCATCGCGCAGCTGCCTATGGGCCTGCTCATGGGTTAATATCTCTGGGGTTAACTCGGCCATGTCGTGCATCAAGCCTGTTGCGCCATGCGTTTAGGCGTCATCGTTGGCAAGCGCGAGGCGCCGGGTTTGGTCTTCGCGCACCAGGGCTTCGACCATTTCGTCCAACCCATCACCGGCCAGAATTTTTTCAAGCTTGTGCAGGGTCAGATTAATCCGGTGGTCGGTCACCCGCCCTTGCGGGAAATTATATGTCCGGATGCGTTCTGAGCGATCACCCGAGCCGACTTGCGATTTACGGTCGGCGGCGCGTTCGCTATCGGCGCGTTCGCGTTCGGCTTCAAACAAGCGGGCCCGCAGCACCGTCATCGCTTTAGCGCGGTTTTTATGTTGCGATTTCTCGTCCTGCTGGCTGACCATAATACCGGTCGGCAAGTGGGTGATACGCACCGCACTATCGGTGGTGTTGACCGACTGCCCACCTGGGCCGCTGGCGCGAAACACATCAACCCGCAAATCTTTTTCTTCAATTTTAATATCGACTTCTTCCGGCTCCGGCAGCACCGCCACGGTTGCCGCCGAGGTGTGAATGCGGCCACCGCTCTCGGTCTCCGGCACACGCTGCACGCGGTGCACGCCGCTTTCAAATTTCAAACGGGCAAATGCCCCCTTGCCACGAATCGTCGCGACAATCTCTTTATAGCCGCCGACCTCGCCTTCCGACTGGCTGATAATCTCAGACTTCCAGCCCTGCAAATCGGCATAGCGAACATACATGCGGAACAAACTGCCAGCGAACAAAGCCGCCTCATCGCCGCCTGTACCGGCCCGCACTTCGACAATCACGTTCAAATCATCAGCGCTGTCTTTCGGCAATAACAAGACTTCCAGCTCGCTTTCCATGGCCGGTATTTTTTCTTCCACCTCGGCCAACTCCAGCGCCGCAAGCTCAGCCATTTCGCTATCATCGCCTTGGCTCAGTTGGGTCAAATCCTCGCGCTCATGAAGGGCGGCGCGATAGGCGCTAATCGCCGTCACAATCGGGTCAAGCTCGGCATATTCTTTCGACAATTCGACAAAACGCTCGGGCGGCAATTCGCCGTTCATTTCATTTTGCAAACTCTCGGCACGCGCCAAAATGGCGTCGAGGCGTTCTACGGGAAGCATAGCTATTGTCCTTCGGCTGTGTGATTTTTGGTGGCGCGCGCCATGTCGGCTGCCTTGTTTTCAACCAGCTCGACCAAATGGTCAATCATTTCATTGTGCGGTTTTTTATGGTCAGGGCGGCCGGCTACATAGACCATGCCGCTCTCATTGCCGCCACCGGTAAAGCCGATATCGGTCTCGCGCGCTTCGCCGGGGCCGTTGACCACACAGCCAATAATCGACAGCGTAATCGGCTCGGCAATATGCTCGAGGCGTTGTTCTAATTCGCGCACGGTGGAAATCACATCAAACCCTTGGCGGGCACATGATGGGCACGAAATAATACTGACCCCGCGATGGCGCAGGCCCAGCGATTTAAGCATTTCAAAACCGACCTTAATCTCATCCACCGGGTCTGACGACAGCGACACACGCACCGTGTCACCAATGCCGCTCCACAGCAGATTGCCCAAACCAATTGACGATTTAATGGTGCCGCTGGTCAGCCCACCAGCTTCGGTAATGCCAATATGCAGCGGGCAGTCGACCGCCTCAGCCAATTGCTGATAGGCCGCCACCGACAAAAACACATCAGAGGCTTTAACGCTGATTTTATAATCGCGGAAGCCGTGTTCTTCCAGCAGACCGACATGATAAAGCGCGCTTTCGACCATCGCCTCAGGGCATGGCTCGCCGTATTTTTCCAGCAAATGGCGCTCCAGAGAACCGGCATTGACGCCAATCCGCATTGAGCAGCCATGATCGCGCGCGGCATTCACCACATCGGCGACGCGGCTGGCATCGCCAATATTGCCCGGGTTAATGCGCAGGCACGCGGCACCGGCTTGCGCCGCTTCAATGGCGCGTTGATGATGGAAATGAATATCCGCCACAATCGGCACCTCAACCGCTTGCACAATCTCTTTCAAAGCCGCTGTTGAGGCTTCGTCAGGGCATGACACGCGAACAATATCAGCGCCGGCTTCTTGCAGGCCGATAATCTGTTTGATGGTGGCTTTGGCATCCGAGGTCAGCGTGTTGGTCATTGACTGCACGCTAATCGGCGCATCGCCACCGACCGACACATTGCCGACCATGATTTGTCGACTTTTACGTCTCTCGATATGGCGCCAAGGGCGTAACATGCGTGCCCCTATTCGCTTCTGGCAATAATCGCCGCCCGGTTCAACTTCCGGTTGGTTAAAATTTGGCCACGACGCCCGACACCGCCAACCGCCTCGCCATTAATGACATATTCCAGCGCACCGGCATCACGGGTTGCCAGTACGAAATTATCTCCGGCCGGCAAGCGGAAACTGCGGCCAGCGTCGATGATGCTGGTGAACAAGACTTTGCCTTGCTCGCTTTCGACCCGCATCCAAGTGCGCCGCCGTGAGCGGATTTCAACAATATCAGGGGTCAAAGTATCTTGCGCGCTGTCGGCCTCTGGTGCGGCAGCGCTGGGCTGCACGTCCACCGGCGCTGGTGCGGCCACTGGATTGGCCTCTGGTGCAGAGGCAGGCTGCTCAACCACCGCTTCTGCCACTTCGCGCAAGGTTGGCACAGCAGTAGGTGCAGGGCTTGGTGCAGGCGGCGCCAAAACGGACGCCGCATCATCAACAGCTGCATCCTCATTAACGCTGGTTTGCACCTGTTGCTGACCCGCATCGTCATCGCTCGGGGCACCGGCAAATAGCCAGATTATCACAATCGCCAGTACCGCCACAGCGCCGACAGCAATTTTCACAATATCGGGAATATTTTGTTTTTCTTCACCAACATCAATTTCGGTTTCTTGTTTGGGAACCGGAATGGTGTTGGATTTATACTGCTCAATCAGGTCGCTGGCATTAAGCCCCAAATGTCTGGAATAGGTGCGGATAAACCCGATGGCATAGACACTGCCCGGCAGACGATCGAAATCATCTTCCTCCAGCGCCATCAAATGGTCTTCGCGGATTTTTAGAATGGCGGAAATATTGGCGATGTCGAGCCCTTGCGATTCACGTTCTTCCCGCAATAGCTGACCAACAGAAAAAAGGCCAAGGTCGGACTGAGTCATTTAAACACCCCTGACGCTGTCATCACCGAGTTCGAGCTTGACCTTATCACAGCTTGACCCCCTGTCCATCAGCTATCCCCATAAGTTGCTGGCGCAAATCATCCTCTGGGGCATCGAGCGCCCCACTGACCGCCAAATCGAGGCGGTTCATATTGACCGAGCGGATCATCCGCTTGACCGGCCCAACCGAGGCCGATGACAGCGAAAACCCACGATAGCCAAGCCCCATCAGCGTCATCGCCTCCAGCGGTTGCCCGCCCAGCTCGCCGCAAATCGACACTGGCACGTCATGTTTGTCACATATTTCACGCACATGAGATAATAATCGCAAAGACGGCAAAGACAGCAAATCATAGCGCGCGCTAACCATCGGATTGCCGCGATCAGAGGCAAAAAAGAACTGCATCAGGTCATTTGTGCCAACCGAGAGGAAATCCAGCTTCGGCAATAAACGGTCTAATTGCCAAACCAAAGCTGGCACTTCCAGCATCGCGCCGACGCGCAATTGGCTCGGCACTTTATGACCAAAGCCCTGCAAGCGTTGATTTTCATGCATCAGCAAGTCATAGCTTTGTTCAAATTCTTCGACCGTCGTCAGCATTGGGAACATGACACTGAGGCGGCGCTCGCCAGCGGCTTTCAGCAAGGCGCGAATTTGGTGGCGCACCAGACCCGGGCGATCAAGCGCCATGCGCATCGCCCGCCAGCCCATGGCCGGGTTTTCTTCTTGCCGGGTGCGCAGATAAGGCAGCACTTTATCGCCGCCAATATCCAAGGTGCGGAACACCACATCGCGGTCGCCGACGGCTTTCAAAATTCTTTCATATTCGGCTTGCTGTTCGCCCTGACGCGGCATTCGCGCGGCCACCATAAATTGCAATTCGGTGCGAAACAGACCGATATTTTCAGCCCCGCTTTCGCCGAGATTTTCGACATCGACCATCAGACCAGCATTCATGTCCAGTTGAATGCGTGTGCCGTCGCGGGTCACCGCTGGCAGATGTTTGATGCGGGCATAGCGTTTCAGACGCCGCGCCTGCAAGCGGGCGCGGTTGGAATAGGCGTCAATAATATCGCCCATCGGGTTCAGGTGCACTTCGCCCTGATCGGCGTCGACAATGATTTCTTGGCCGTCGCGGGCGGGCGAAACAATGCCGCGCAAATCGCCAACCAGCGGAATATTCAAAGCCCGCGCAACAATCGTCACATGGCCGCCCAGCGCGCCTTCTTCCAGCACCAGCCCGCGAATTTTACCACGGTCATAATCGAGCAAATCGGCTGGCCCCATGGTGCGGGCCACCAAAATCGCGTCGCGCGGCAGCTTGTCTTCCGACGCCAGTTCAGCGCGTCCGGTCAACACCCGCAACAGACGGTTGGATAAATCTTCAAAGTCGTGCATGCGGTCGCGCAAATAGGCATCGCGATGATTGCCCAGCCGCGCCCGCATTTGATTGTTGACCCGCTCAACAGCCGCTTCTGCCGTCAGGCCCGAGCCGACCGCGTCTTGAATGCGGCGCAACCAGCCACGATCATTGGCAAACATCCGATAGGTTTCGAGCACTGCCAAATGCTCACCGGCATGCGACACGTCTTCCGTGGCCAGCAATTTATCGACATTGCGGCGCAGATTATAAATCGCGCTATCGAGGCGCTCTAATTCTTCTTCCGTATTGTCGCTGATTAGTTTGGTGACTTCGACGCGCGGCTCGTGCAACACCACATGCCCCATGGCAATGCCATCGGTCAGCCCAAGGCCGGTGAAATGTTGCGCTGCTTCTGGCGAAATATTTGCGTCAGCGCGTTCCTCGCCCGATGCGGCGAGCATTTCCGACAGCACCATGGCGACGGTTTGCAGGGCTTCGACTTCTTCATCGACAAAACTACGCTGGGTGAAATTCTGTACCACCAACACGCCGGTGACATCGCCACCGCGCAAAATCGGCACACCGACAAAAGACTTAAACGGATCTTCGCCAGTTTCAGGGCGTGGGGCAAAGCGCGGATGGCTTGGCGCATCGGCGAGATTAAGTGGCCGCTTATGCTGCGCCACATCACCGACCAGACCCTCGCCGAGCCGCAACACAGTGCTATGCACCGCTTCCGGGTTCAAACCCTCGGTCGCGCATAGCTCAAACGCATCTTCGCCGCGTTTCAGATAGACCGAGCACACCGCCGCATTCATCGAGGTGGCAATCAATTCGACGGTGCGATCAAGGCGCACCTGCCCCTCACCGCCGTCAGCCATGACCTGCCGCAAGCGGCGCAATAATATGCGCGGTCCTTCTAGCGATAGGGGCATTGATGAGCCTTTATCTATTGAATTCAGGTTTCAAAAACGCTTATGCGTCGACTGTCTCGTCGTCGAGACCATAGGCGGCGTGTAAGGCGCGCACAGCCAATTCAGCATAATCGCTGTCAATGAGCACCGAGACTTTAATCTCAGATGTCGAAATGACATGGATATTTATACCTTTTTCAGCCAGTTCTTTGAACATTTTTTGCGCCACGCCTGCATGGCTTCGCATGCCGACACCGACGATCGAAATTTTTGCCATCTCCGGCACCGCTTGCAGGCTGGTGAAAGCCACCGAGCCTTTCAGCCCTTCAATGACCGCCAAGGCGCGCTCCAACTCGTCATGCGAGACGGTGAAGGTGACGTCGGTGGTTTTGCCATCGGCTGACATATTCTGAACAATCATATCGACATTGACCGCAGCATCCGCCAATGGGCCGAAAATTTCAGCCGCCACGCCGGGCTGGTCAGCCACTTGCAGCAAAGTCACTTTCGCTTCATTTGGGGCATAGGCAATGCCGCTTACGATTTCCTGTTCCATAATTTCATCCTCATTGCATATCAGCGTGCCGACAATCCCATCGTCGGGAAAATCTATGTCGGGCGCATCAAAACTAGACCGCACTTGCAGGCGTACATTATGCGCCATCGCCAGCTCAACCGAGCGCGTCTGCAGAACTTTAGCACCCAAAGACGCCATTTCCAGCATTTCCTCATAGGAAATCCGGTCGAGTTTTTTGGCTTGCAACACTACACGCGGGTCGGTTGTGTAGACGCCGTCGACATCGGTGTAAATATCGCAGCGGTCAGCCTGCAAAGCCGCCGCCATCGCCACCGCACTGGTGTCTGAGCCGCCACGGCCCAGCGTGGTGATGCGGTCATTAGACGACAGGCCTTGGAAACCGGCAATCACTGCCACACGGCCCTCGCTGAATTGTTGTTCAATAGCGGTGGCAGAAATATCATTTATCCGCGCCGCACCATGCACGTCGCTGGTTTGCACGGCAATTTGCCAGCCCAGCCAACTGCGGGCGGCTACGCCTATATCTTGCAGTGCCATCGCCAATAGGCCGACACTGACTTGTTCGCCAGCCGAGACAACCACATCATACTCACGCGCGTCATGCAGGCGCGCCACATCGCGCGTCAGCCCGACAAGCCGATTGGTTTCACCGGACATGGCAGACACCACCACCGCAACCTCATGGCCGGCATCGACCTCGCGTTTCACATGGGCGGCCACATTACGGATGCGCTCAATATCGCCAACCGACGTACCACCAAATTTCATGACCAGACGTGCCATGGTTTCCTTTCCTTATATGCTAGCCTATATAGAAGCTCAGAGAAGCTGTTAGAATGCTCAAAATGTCTCATTCAGGCGCGCATTGGCTGGCAGACATACACGAAAACCGGCAAACTATGCAACAAGCGATAAATATGCATGGTTGGCTCGATTGCTTCAGGCAATCATCAGATGAAACAAAGGGAAGATCGTCATGGCACAAGCTGAGGCCGCAAACCAAACCCGAAACACCACCATCGACGCCGAGGAAGTGGCCAAGTTCACCGCCATGGCAGCCGAGTGGTGGGACCCGCATGGCAAGTTCCAGCCCTTGCACAAATTCAATCCGGTGCGGCTGGCATATATTCGTGACCATGTCTGCGCCCGCTTCGATCGCGACCCGAAAGCCGACAAGCCGCTAGCCGGTCTGCGGCTGCTGGATATTGGCTGCGGCGGCGGCCTGCTCAGCGAACCCATGGCGCGGCTTGGTGCCGAGGTCGTCGGCGCCGATGCCAGCAAGGCCAACATCAAAACCGCCAGCCTGCATGCCGAGGCGCAAGGGCTGGAAATCGACTATCGCGCCACCACAGCGGAACAGCTAGCCGCCAGTGGCGAGACCTTTGATGTGATCTTAAATATGGAAGTCATCGAGCATGTCGCAGACCCGCACGGCTTTGTCGCCAGTTGCGCCGAGATGCTGGCACCGCAAGGCTGCATGTTCTTGGCGACGCTAAACCGCACATTGAAATCCTTCGGACTGGCCATTGTCGGAGCTGAATATGTGCTCGGCTGGTTGCCACGCGGAACCCATGACTGGCACAAATTCATCACCCCAGGCGAGCTTGAGGCCATGGTGATTAATGTGGGGCTGAAAATCAATCAGTCAACCGGCGTCAGCTTTAACCCATTAATCAATAAATGGCGCAAGACCGGCGACATGGCGGTCAATTATATGGCCATCGCCGAACACCGCTAATCAGACGACCATTCTGGCGCCTCGCCTGCGCTGGGCAGGGAAAACCGTTTGCCATGTTGCAGCGACGGGATTTGCAGGCGGGCTGAAGCGATTTTGTCCGCCTCTATCTCGGCCATGACGAATGGCGCATCATCTTGCGCCTCGGCGACAATCTCACCCCATGGGTCGACAATCAAACTATGGCCATACGTTTCGCGGCCATTTTCATGGCGCCCGACCTGCGCTGGTGCGATGATATAAGCGCCGGTTTCAATCGCCCGGGCGCGCAATAAAACATGCCAATGCGCCGCCCCTGTTTGCGCGGTAAAAGCACTGGGCACAGAAATAATATCGGCACCGGCTTGCGCCAAGCGCCGGTAGAGATTGGGGAAACGCACATCGTAACAAATGCTCAAGCCAAGCTGAAAATCGTCGAGCGCGGTCAGCACCGCCGCCTCACCGGCCTGATAATTTTGCGACTCGCGGTGGGTTTCACCATTTTCCAGACGCACATCAAACATATGAATTTTGTCATAGCGGGTGACCACCTCACCTTGCGGATTGATCACCAAACTGCGGTTTACCGCCTTGTCGCTGGACTCGTCGCTGGCGTCATCGGCCAGCACCATCGAGCCGACCAGCAGCCACACCGATAGCTCAGCCGCCACCGCACAAAGATGCGCCAGCTCGCGATTATCAGCCTCGGCAGTCAGCCGCGCCCGCATCGCTTGATGGCCTTTTTCCATAAACATGCAGGTTTCTGGCAGGCCAATTAATCTCGCACCAGCTTTGGCGGCATCGCGCACGCGCTGCTCAATCAGCGGCAGATTAACCGCCGGGTCGCTGGCGCTGGTCATTTGGACAACTGCAATTTTCATAACATCCTCAACATAAAACCGCCCCTAAGATAGTATCAACTGCTCCGGCATCACAACCCGCGCAATGGTTAAAACGTCGACTTGCGCGGCACCAGCCCGCCGCAGCAGGCGGCTACATTCCTCAACCGTGGCGCCCGTGGTTAGCACATAATCGACCAGCACCACCGAGCGACCGGCAATCTCGGGCCGGTATTTGGCAGGCACAGCGAAGGCACCGCGCAAATTGCGCTTGCGACCAGCCCGCGTCAGGCCGAGCTGGCGCCGCGTCGCCCGCACACGCCGCAACGCCGTCAGCGACATATCATGGCCGGTCAGCTCGTTTAGTGCCCGCACCAATTCTGCCGATTGGTTAAACCGGCGGGCCAACAACCGCCAACGATGCAAGGGAACCGGCACAAATAAGCTATCAGGCGACAACACATCAGCCCCGAAGTGCAGCATATGCGGGGCAAAGTAAGTCGCCAAATCTGGCCGATCGCGGAATTTGACACGTTTGATTAAATCCGCCGCACTGCCGTCATAGGCGAACGGCGCCCCCGCCATGCGGTAAGGCGGTGGGTGCACGCGGGCCGCTGGGCTGATCGTTTCGGCGCCCAAATCGACCGCCATGGGCTGGCCGCTAACCCGACAAATCGGCCCAGTGATAAACCCCAAAGATTGCCAACAATCGCCGCAAAGCCCCGCTTGGGTGCGCAAAAATGTACCGCATAAAGAGCATGCGGGCGGCACCAAAGCATTCAGCCCCCAGCGCCAACCAGTGGTCAACAAGGTGGTCAGCGAGGTGGTCACAGTCGACATAAAGGCGGCGTTAAAATCTGCCCGCGACAAGATAGTTTTTGTTTTTTTTGTCACGAGTGTCATATTGCACGCCATGACAGAAACTGTCCCGATTATTTTTGACCGCCAGCGCCTCGCTGCCAACCGCCGTCGCGCGGCGGCCGGCTATGCGCAGCATGATTTCCTGCAACGCCATATCGCCAAAGATTTGGCTGAGCGGCTGTCTTTGCAAACCCGCGACTTCGACAAAGCGCTTATTCTCGGCAGCTCGGGCGGTATTATGCGGCAGGCTTTGGCGGCCGAGAACCTTATCGGAGACGGCAAAATCGGCTTTGTCGCCGAGGCCGACATCACCGCCGCCATGCTCGCCCGCGACGCCGCAGCGGGTCTGGTGCTCGACGAAGAAAACCTGCCGCTGGCCGAGGCCAGTCTTGATTTGGTGGTGTCGTTATGGGGTCTGCATCATGTCAATGATTTGCCCGGCACATTGGTGCAAATCAAACGCGCCCTAAAACCCAATGGCTTACTGCTCGCCGCCCTGCCCGGCAATGAGACGCTGCGCGATTTGCGGCAGGCGTTTTTGCAAGCCGAAGCCGAGATAAGCGGCGGAGCCGGCGCGCATATTCACCCATTTGCCGATTTGCGCGACCTTGGCGGCCTGCTGCAACGCGCCGGTTTTGCTTTGCCAGTCGCCGATTCAGATATTGTGCCAGTGCGCTATGGCTCGCCGTTTTCTCTGCTGGCTGACCTGCGCGGCATGGGCGACAGCAATATTTTGACGCAACGCCAACGCCAGCCCATGCGCCGCGATGTGTTGATGAAAGCGATGCAGATTTTTGCCGACACAACCGCGCACAATGGCAAAAGTGTGGCGCAATTCGAGATTTGTTATTTGGCCGGCTGGGCACCGCATGAAAGCCAGCAAAAACCGCTGCGCCCGGGCAGTGCCAAAACCCGACTGGCCGACGCGCTGGGCACGCAAGAAACCAAACTGAAAAATTAGAGCGTGTCGCGAAGCGTCGCAATCAGCGGCACATCAGCCGGCACCATATCGACATCAAACAAGTCTCGCGGCTTCAGCCATTTAACCGCTTGGTTTTCCTGCGGCACCACTTGGCCACCCCACTTACGGCACACATAAAGCGGCATCAGCAAATGAAACTCATCATAAGCATGGCTGGCAAAACTCAGCGGCGCGAGGCAAGCTTGCGTCACGTCGATTGACAATTCTTCTTTCAACTCACGAATGAGCGCTACTTCAGGGGTTTCATCGCCCTGCACTTTGCCGCCGGGAAACTCCCACTGGCCAGCCATGGCTTTGCCCTGTGGGCGTTGCGCCACCAAAACGCGGCCATCGCCATCGACCAGCGCGCAGGCCACCACCAGCATGATATTAGCTTCGGTAATCGGCATTGATCGAAATATAGCCATGCGTCAAATCGCTGGCCCAAACACGCGCTTTGCCGCGCCCTTTGCCGGCCTTGGCGCCGACATTGACGCTGATGTGAATTTGCTTGCCGCGCATATGGCGCGCCACTGGTGCTTCTTTGTAATGCGCCACAGCGCGTCCGGCGCGGGCCACTTTATGGCCGCCAATATCAATCGCCAAGCGGTCACGCTCGACCCACTCGCCAGATTTACCAACCGCCATGACAATACGCCCCCAATTGGCGTCTTGACCCGCGACGGCGGTTTTCACCAGAGGTGAATTGCCAATCGCCAGACCAATGCGCCGCGCCGCAGCGTCGTCTTCGGCACCGCTGACATCAATCGTCATCAGCTTGCTAACCCCTTCGCCATCGCTGGCGGTTTGTTGGGCGATGTCTTGCATAATGTCGCGCAAGCCGGTGCGGAACGCTTTCAGGCGCTTATCCTGCACACTGCGCAAAGCCGGGCCGTCGAGCTTTTTGCAGCCGCTGGCAAACAGCAGACAGGTGTCAGAGGTTGAGGTGTCGCTATCGACGGTGATGGCATTAAGGCTGACATCATTGCTCTCAGATAAAAGTTTCTGCAGCACGCCAGCCGGAATGGCCGCATCGGTAAACACGAAAGCCAGCAGCGTCGCCATATCCGGCGCAATCATCCCTGAGCCTTTGACAATCGCGTTCAGCACCACTTTATGCTTGCCGAATGTGACCGTCCGCGTAGCCACTTTGACGAATGTATCCGTGGTGCCAATGGCGCGAGCGGCGCCAATGTAATCACCACCGGTTGCAGGCATCTCGGGGGCCACGGCGTGCAGGCCAGCGATTAACGGCTTGGCGTCCAAATCCTCGCCAATTACGCCGGTGGAGGCAACAAACACCTGCTCAAGCGGGCAATCAAACGCCTTGGCGGCGGCCCGCGCTGTTTGCATGGCGGCACGCGCCCCGGCTTTGCCGGTAAACGCATTGGCGATACCGGCATTGACCACCAGCGCACCAGCTTTGCCAGATTGCAAATGGGCACGCGACAAATCAACCGCCGCTGACGGCATTTTTGAGGTGGTAAACACACCGGCAACGCTGGTGCCAGCGGCAAATTTCGCGACCAGTAAATCATCACGGCCCATATAGCGCGAGCCAGTGGCATAGCTGGCCAGCGACACGCCTTCAACCGGCGGCAGTTTGGCTAATCGTTTTGGCGCGAAGGGCGATGTCGCGGTTTCAACACTCATCGCCTACTCGCTCGGCGTGCCGGTTTCGACAAATTGCACATCGGCCTGCTCGCGCATTTTTGTGTAAATGTCGCGGCGCGCGTCGCCAATCAGAACTTGAAAAATCTGGTCGCGTACTTGCTCGAGTTCTGGGGTTGGCTGCGACCGACGGTCTTCCACTTTAATAATGTGCCAGCCGAACTGGGTTTTCACCGGCGCGGAAATTTCGCCTTTTTTCATTTTGAACGCCGCATCGGCAAATGGCTCAACCATCGCCTCTTTGCCGAAATAGCCAAGGTCGCCGCCGGTTGCGCCGGTTGGGCCTTTGGAGCGCTCTTTGGCTAATGTCTCGAAGTCGGCGCCATCTTGCAAGGCCACCACAACCGCATCGGCGCTTTCGCGACTATCGAGCAGAATGTGACGGGCCCGCACTTCGACCGGCGCTTCGGCATTTTTGATTTCATTGTCATAATAGGCTTGCACTTCCGCGTCGGTGACGCGGCGCATTAATTCGCGGCCAATATAGACATCTTGCAGGGCCTTACGCTCCATGAAGGCGCGCCGCACTTGCACTTGCGGGTCATCTGACAGGCCGGCTGCCTCGCCCGCTTGTGAAGCCAGAATACGATCAACCAAATGGCCGACCAACACTTCAAAGCGGCGGTCTTCCGGCAATTTGCCGATCAGACCCATCAGCTCATCTTCGGCCAAGGCAATATCATCAAAGGTAATCGGCACGCCATTGACTGTGGCGATAACCGTGCCGCTGGTCGCCGTTGATTGGGCTTGCGCCGCCCCTGTTGCAAACGTGCCAAACACGCCAAATGTCAGCGCCAGAGCCAAAAATAGGCTAACAGGCCGCATCGTTGCTGTGAAATGCGGGGTCAAAAGTGAGTGAGCCATAATCAGACAGTTCTTTCATTGATTGGGTTTTTCATGGTTGGTCGTCATATTGGCCCTGCCACGCTGATTTAACAAGTCCTTTTAAACGCCCGCGCTGATTGACATGCGGACTTGCAATCCTTACATCAGCAGATATAGCAATTCCGCTTTTGACACTCATGGAGAGTTCAATGTTTGGCCTGAAAACTCTGGCGCACCGGTTTTTCGGATCGGTCAATGACCGCAAGCTGCGCAGCTACATCGCCCGTGTCGCAGAGATTAATGCATTAGAGCCGGAATTCGAGGCCCTTGATGATGCCGCTTTGATGGCCAAAACCGACGCCTTTAAGCAACGCTTGGCCAATGGCGAAACACTCGATGATTTGCTGGTCGAAGCCTTTGCCGCGGTGCGCGAAGCGGCGCGTCGGGCGCTTGGTCAACGCCACTATGATGTGCAGTTGATTGGCGGCATGGTGCTGCATGATGGCAAAATCTCGGAAATGAAAACCGGTGAAGGTAAAACCTTGGTCGCCACCCTGCCATGCTATTTGAATGCGCTGTCAGGCAAGCCGGTACATGTGGTGACGGTGAATGATTATCTCGCCCAGCGCGACGCCACATGGATGAGCGCAGTGCACGCTAAGCTCGGCCTACGGGTCGGTTGTATTGTCAATGACCTTGACGACGAGCAACGCCGCGACGCCTATGCCAGCGACATCACCTATGCCACCAATAATGAGCTGGGTTTTGATTATCTGCGCGACAATATGAAATATTCGCTGGCCGAAATGACCCAGCGCGGCCACGCTTTCGCGATTGTCGATGAGGTCGATAGTATTCTGGTTGATGAAGCGCGCACCCCGCTGGTCATCTCCGGCCCGCTGGACGACCGCTCTGACCTGTACATCACGATTGATAAATTCATTCCGGAATTGACCGAGGATGATTACGAGATCGACGAGAAAACCCGTTCGGTCAATCTCAGCGAGGAAGGCAATGAGCATATTGAGGCGCTTTTGCAAGCCGCCGGATTGCTCGAACAAGACACCTCGATTTATGACATCCACAATGTCACGCTGGTGCATCATGTGACCAACGCCTTGCGCGCCCATCGCCTGTTCCAAAAAGACCGCGACTATATTGTCCGCGGCAGCGGCGACAATGGGCAGGTTATTCTAATTGATGAGTTCACGGGCCGGATGATGGATGGCCGCCGTTTCTCTGACGGCCTGCATCAGGCATTGGAAGCCAAAGAACAAGTAGCCATTCAACCTGAAAACCAAACACTGGCCTCAATCACCTTCCAGAATTACTTCCGCCTCTATGATTGCTTGTCTGGCATGACCGGCACGGCGATGACCGAAGCTGAAGAATTTGTCGATATTTATGGTCTCGACGTGGTCGAAATCCCGACCAATACTGTCATTGCGCGGATTGACGAAGACGACGCGATTTACCGCACGGCAGCGGAAAAAACCAACGCCATTTGCGACATGGTGGTCGAATGCCAAGAGCGCCATCAGCCGGTTCTGGTCGGCACCACCAGTATTGAAAAATCGGAAGAATTATCGGCTGCTTTGAAAGCCCGCAAAATCAAACATAATGTGCTGAACGCCCGCTATCACGAGCAAGAAGCGCAGATTATCGCCCAAGCCGGTGCCCCAGGGGCCGTCACCATCGCCACCAATATGGCTGGCCGTGGCACCGATATTCAGCTCGGCGGCAATCTCGATATGCGCCTGAAGCAAGAAACCGAAGGTCTCGACGGCGACAAGCTGGCGACCAAAACCGCCGCCATTGAAGCCGAAGTAGAAACATTAAAAGCCCAAGCTCTGGAAGCCGGCGGCTTATGCGTGATTGGTACAGAACGCCATGAAAGCCGCCGCATCGACAACCAGTTGCGTGGCCGCTCTGGGCGTCAGGGTGACCCGGGTCTGTCGTATTTCTTCCTCAGCCTAGAAGATGATTTGATGCGGATTTTCGGCACCGACCGGATGGACGGCATGCTGCAACGCCTCGGCCTGAAAGAAGGCGAAGCCATCGTCCACCCATGGATCAATAAAGCCCTCGAACGGGCGCAGCAAAAAGTCGAAGCGCGCAATTTCGATATTCGCAAAAACATTCTGAAATATGACGATGTGATGAACGACCAGCGCAAAGTGGTGTTTGAGCAACGTATCGAATTTATGCAGGCCGATAACGTCGACGAGAATATCGCCGATATGCGTCACCAATTGATTGACGATTTGGTCGAAGGCCATATCCCTGCCCGCGCCTATGCCGAGCAATGGAACATGCAAGGTCTCAGCGATCAGGTAAAAGACATTTTCGACCTCGACCTGCCGCTGGCCGAATGGGCGCAAGAAGAAGGCATTGCCGACGAAGAAATTGCTGAGCGCTTGTATGACGCCGCCGATAAAGCCGCCGCCGCCCGCGCCGCCAATATCGGCCCCGATATTATGCGCCAAGTTGAGAAGTCAATTCTGCTGCAAACCCTCGACCAACATTGGCGCGAGCATTTGATTACGCTGGAGCATTTGCGCCAGATTGTCGGCCTGCGCGGCATGGGCCAGCGCGACCCACTGTCAGAATTCAAACTCGAATCCTTCACCTTGTTCTCTGACCTGCTGTCAGATTTGCGCAAAGATGTGGTGCGCTATGTCATGCGGGTACAAGTTGAAACCGCGCCGCCAGAATTGCAAACACCCGAAATCGCCACCCCTGCCGGTGCCAATAATGAGCCGCTGGCGGGTGTCTCACAAGAAGACTGGGGCAAGGTGCCGCGCAATGCGCCATGCCCATGCGGATCCGGCAAGAAATTCAAACATTGCCACGGCGCCGTTTAGCCCGCCATTGAGGCGCAAAAGGGTTTGTTTCGCGGCTGGTTTTCTCTCTATACTCTGACAACAGGGAGAGAGAAATGACCATTAAAGACTTCAAAATTCCAAATGATGCAGCGCGCTTGGCCCGCATCAAGCAGCGCGTCGCCGAGTATGAATGGTTCGACGCGCCGCAATTAGAAGCCCATGAAGACCCGTGGGCCTATGGCACAGACGCCGCCTATCTGAAGCAATTATGCGATTATTGGCTGAGCGTTTATGACTGGCAGAAAACCGTCGACGAGTTGAACAAATTCGATCATTTCACCACCCAAGTTGACGACATCAATGTGCACTTTATCCGTGAGCAAGGCTCTGGCACCAATCCGCGCCCAGTGATTATGACGCATGGCTGGCCCGGCTCGGTTTATGAGTTTATGGACGTCATCGAGCCTTTGGCCCACCCCGAACGTTTTGGCGGTGACGCCGAAGACGGGGTGACGATTATCTGCCCGTCTATGCCGGGATATGGTTTTTCCAGCCGCCCGTCGCGCCCGCTCGGGCCACGCCGCACCGCCGCCTTATGGGACAAGCTGATGCGCGAAAATCTCGGCTATGACACCTATACCGCGCAAGGCGGTGATTGGGGCAGCTTGGTCACTGGCGTGCTCGGGCTCAACCACAGCGTCGCTAAAGGCGGCGGCTGCGAGGCCATCCACATT
>JAHEIG010000008.1:20062-42738 GCA_024639515.1 Rhodobiaceae bacterium
TATGGCTTGCGCGGCACTGAAACCCCGCAAACCGACGAAGAAATGCAATGGGCCGAAAAAACCGCCGGCATTATGCAAATGGAAGGGGCTTATTTGCAGATCCAAGCCAGCAAACCGCAATCGCTGGCCTATGGCCTGATGGATAGTCCGGTCGGCACCTGCGCGTGGATTATCGAGAAATTCCACGGCTGGGCCGATAATCTGCAAGCCGATGGGCGCAGCGATATTGAACACAGCTTCACTAAACACCAGCTTCTATCGAATGTGATGATTTATCTAATGACCGGCAGCTTCGCCACATCTGTGTGGTTCTATCGCGGCTATTTCGAGGAAATGCCAGCCATTGGCGAAGGTGAAAAAGTTGAGGTGCCGGTTGGTATCGGTAATTTTGCCGAGCCGTATATCTCCTTCCCGCCACGGCGCATGGTGGAGCACAGCTATAATGTGGTGCATTGGTCTGACTTTGAAACCGCCGGACACTTTGCCGCCATGGAGGACGCGCCGCAATTCGTCGCTGAGGTGCAGCGTTTCTTGTCTGAATTGTAAAGCTTACGGGCGGCGATCAGGTGATGCCGATGCGTCCCATATCGAGGAATTTCTGGCGCCGCTCATTAATCAGCTCGCCAGGTGATTTCACCGACATGCGGGCCAGTTCTTCGGCCACTACCATGCCGACATCTTGAATCATCCGCTCGCGATCACGATGCGCGCCGCCCAGCGGTTCATTGAGAATACGGTCAATAACCCCGAGCTTGGCCAAATCTTGCGCCGTCACTTTCAGCGACGTAGCGGCTTTATCGGCTTCGCTTGATGAACGCCACAAAATCGACGCGCATGCCTCCGGCGAGGCAACGGTGTAAATCGAGTGCTCCAGCATCAGAATACGGCTCGCCGTGGCCAGGGCCAAAGCGCCGCCAGACCCCCCTTCGCCAATAATCAGCGAAACAAAGGGCACACCAATTTGCAGGCATTTATCGGTGCAACGGGCAATCGCCTCCGACTGGCCGCGTTCTTCGGCGCCAACCCCGGGATAAGCCCCGGCCGTGTCGACCAGCGTCACCACAGGCAGGTTGAAGCGTTCGGCCATATCCATAATGCGGATGGCTTTGCGATAGCCTTCGGGCCGCGCCATGCCGAAATTATGCTTCAGGCGGCCTTGTGTGTCCGAGCCTTTTTCATGCCCCAACACTGCCACGCGCTGGCCCTGCCAACGCCCGAGACCGGCAATAATCGCGTGATCTTCCGAATATAACCGATCGCCGGAAAGCGGTGTGAAATCTTCGACCAGCGCGTCGATATAATCCGAACAATGCGGCCGCGATGGGTGGCGCGCCACTTGGGTTTTTTGCCACGCATCAAGGTCGCTATAGAGTTTTTCAATCTGTTCGCTGACCTTGCCTTCGAGACGATGAATTTCCTCGACAATGTCGACGCCGGTTGAGCCACCCCCAACGCTCCGCAATTCGCGGATTTGCCCTTCCAGGGCGGCAATTGGTTTTTCAAATTCTAAATAGGTCTGCATATCTTGATTATACCCCATGCGTCGGCCAATAGGCACAAAAAATTACGATGTCGACGGCGCCGGTTTATTGGCCAGCGGGTGCGCCTGCGCCACTAATTTGCGTTTTCGCGCGTCCAACACGGCAGTGTAAATCTGCGTGGTCGAAATATCCGCATGGCCGAGCATTTGCTGCACGGCGCGCAAATCGGCCCCGTGCTCGACCAAATGCGTGGCAAAAGCATGGCGCACCACATGCGGCGATATTTTGGTGTTTGAAATCCCCGCCTTCTCGGCCAGCGTCAGCAAGATTTGTGCAAAACGCTGGCGCGTTAGATGGCCTTGCTTGGCGCGCGCCGGAAACAAAAACCGCGACGCCGCCAAGGGCTTTTGCCCATCGCGCCACGCCAGCCAATCGCCCAGGGCTTTCTGCGCCGGTTCAGACAGCGGCACCATGCGCTCGCGTCCGCCTTTGCCGGTAACAATAATCACCTGCTGTTCGCCCGATAAGCCGCCGCGCGGCAGGCCGACCAATTCACTGACGCGCAAGCCAGTGGCGTAGAGGGTTTCAATCAAACAAATCGTCCGCAATCGATCACCTATTTGGCGTTCATTTTGGGCTGGCAAATGATGCGCCGCGCCAATCAATGCTTCGGTTTGCGCCAAGCTTAAACCTTTGGGCAAAGGCCGTGTGGTCGATGGGCGGGCAATATTTTGCGATGGGTTATCGCCGCGCAATTCTTCGATAAGGAGGAATTTGAAAAAATTCCGCAAACACGATAAATGCCGCGCCGCTGTCGACGCGGCCATTTTCTGCGCCGAGAGATGCGCCATATAAGATGAAAAATCGTCGTCGCCGGCGGTCAGGAAGTCTTTGCCGCGCTCAGCCAGAAAACCACCAAACCGCATGAGGTCGCGCCGATAGGCCGATAAGGTATGCGCGGCGGCACCGCGCTCAGCCGCCATCATATCGAGAAACAGCACAATCATGCCCGACATTTCAGGCGGCATCATCTGTCCTGCGGTCGAGCGGCCAGCCATCTGCTCACGGCTCCCTAATTTCCGGTTCGTCACTTTCCGCTTCCGGCTGTGCGGGCGGGCCTTGGGTCAACGCGCTGGCATAACGCGGCAATAAAGTGGCATAGTACACGGCAAGCAATTGACGGCCAATGGCCAGCGCATCGTCTTGCATATCGGCCGCTCGCAAGGCGGTCAGCAGGGCGGCGACCTCGCCATTGCTCCATTGGTTCAGCGGCTTGTCGGCAAAATGCGCGGTAATCGCCAGCACCAAATCGCCAATCCATTTGTCTTCCGCCAGTTTCACCCAGCGGGCGGTTTCCGGCGTTTCGCGCATCAAAGAGAATGCCTCGCTCAGGCTTTCCGGCACGCCAAAGCCGAGCCCGTGAATCACTGCCAGCTCATAGCCCCTATAATTGCGCACCGCCCGTGGCAGCGTGTCGATTTGGCGTTCATAGGCCGGCCAATCGGTCACTGGTAAGGTGATGTCCGGCGCTGCCGCATCGTCGAGCTGCGGGTCAAATGGCTCAGCCTCAAATGGCTCAGCCTCAAATTGCTCAAGCTCTGCCAGTTCAACCGGACGCGGCAAAAACCCGTCATCGGTCAATAAGGCCAGCCACCGCATGATGTCAGAAGATGGCTTTTGGTCGAGGGCCAGCAATTGCCGCGCCTCTGCCGTTTCTCCCAGCACAGTGATCGCCGCCAGCAATGTGGCGCGGTCGGCGCGGTTTAGTGTCGGCTTCACCGGCACATAAACCTCTGCATCTTTTGCGTCGCTTGCCTCAGCCATTTCGAGCGGCACTTCTTGCACGCTGACCAGTTCTGCCAAATCCAAGGCCGGTAGATAATCCGTCGATGGACCGGCAGAAAGCGGCGCGGAGCTGGTCTGTGTGTCGGCTGTCGCATACAGCAACCGATCGCCGATATTGTCGAGCACGGCCAAATCTTCAGTCGCAACCTCTGCCTCTATTTGACCTATCATGGCGCTGTCAGCTTGCAGGCCATCTTGTGGCGCATCTTGCGCGTCATTTAGCGGTTCTTCTTGCGGCTGTATTTGCGGTTCTGGCAAAGCCATGGCGCGCAGGCGCGGGGCCAGCGCATGCACCATATCCAGCCACAGGTTACGCTGCGCCGCCTCATTCAAATAATGCGCGATGATGCGCGGCTGGTCTTCGGCTTGTGTCTGTTCGACCTGTTGCACCGCCAGAGTGACAAAAATCGCATCCGGTTGGGTGTCGCCTTCAAAGGCGGGTAGCGGTTGCAGGCTAAAGGCCGAGAGATCGCTCAACTGGCTAATCTGCGCCAATTGCGCCGCTCCGGCCGCGCCAAAGCGCACCGCCCGCAACCCAGCGCTGGCCTGCACCAGCGGTTGCTGGGCGTAATCGGACGCCACTGTGGTCAGCATATAGCTTGGCAGGGTCTCGACCATGAGCGGCAAGGGCTGACCGGTTAATTGCAACAAAGCCACCTGCAAGGCGGTCAATTGCGCCGGTAGCACAATCAAATCTTCGTCTATCTCAGCGTCTTCTTCAGCCTCATCACCGGCCTCATCCTGCGCCGCCTCTTGCGCCGCCTCTTGCTCGGCTTCTTGCTCGACCTCTAGCGGCATGGCGATTTTCACCGGTGCTTGCGCCGCCAGCATGAAGGCCACTTCACGGAACAAATCATCATCGGCCAGGGTTTTTTCATTCAACTCGATAGCTAAGGCGGCCTTGGGAAAATCACCCCGCGCCAAATGGCAATAAATCAGCACTTTCAGAAAAAACGCCTTGGTGGTGCGCCGCCCCTGAGTGCCGCTTTTCGGGGCTGGTTGCGCGCATACCGCCAACCGGTCGCCTTGCGCCAAATGCGCCAAAACTTTGGCCCGCGCGGCATAAGCATCCGTGCCGGCAACCCCTGTCAGCGCCTCCAGATCCAACGCCGATTGGGCATCGCCGATATCAAGGAAACGCTGCAGCCGCGCCGCCGACCAGCTGGTGCCCTGCACCGAGCCGGTCGGTGCGGCGGTGGCGCTGAGATGCAGCTTGCGTTCCATATCGCGCAAGGCCGGTAAAACATGGGTGTCTGGCAAACGCTTCATCAAATCAGTGACAAAAGCCAAACGGGCGCCCTGCCACAAAGCCGTGCCATAGCCCGGCTGCAAACCGACTGGCGCGTCTGCCAAAGCACCGAGCTGGCCGACTTGCACAATCTCGGTTTGCGAGCCCGGCAAAGCGGCCACGGCGCGCATGGCGCGGTTCATCTGGCGGGCCTGCACACGCGGGGCTAATTTTGTATCTTGATCGGCGGCAATCGGCGCCAGTGTGCCGACAGCCTCACGCATTGGCGTCGGGATAATATCCAGCGGCGCCCGCATGGCTGGGTTTGAGGCGGGATATGCAATAGACTGTGCCTCGGCCATTGGGCTGGCAAACGCAATCAGCAGGCTGATCGCTAGGCTGGCGGCACGGCCCCCGCGCGAGGCAAAAATCGCCACATGGTTATTGGGCGAATTGCTCATTTTCAAGCACCTCGACCACCGTTTCGCGCTCAGGTTCAATCGCTTGCGCGAAAAACATCAGCCCGCCAATAATCAGGACAATCGAGATAGTGATGATAGACGTCCATTTAGATGTCATAGGACACTCCAGAAAATGTTGATTCTGTCGTCAGTATATCAGCTTTACGGCAGAAACGTGGCAGTTTCCTGCATTTTCCGCCATCCCAACAGCTTTTCGCCCAGCCCCGCTGCGGCTCAGCTTCCGCTAGACGAAAAGCCGATTAGACTTTACACCTAATAACCATGAGTAAAGACAAATCCTCAAAGCTGAACACCATCCTGCAAAGCAAGCTCGACCGCCCTGTGGTTTTGCTCGGCATGATGGGGGCTGGCAAGTCGCGGCTCGGCAAAAAACTGGCCGAGCAGCTGAACCTGCCATTTCACGATGCGGATCATGAAATCGAAGCCGCCGCCGATATGACGATTCCCGAGATTTTCGAAAAGCACGGCGAAGCCGCCTTTCGCGATGGCGAAAAGCGCGTCATTGCGCGGCTATTGGATAATGGGCCGCAAATTCTCGCACTCGGTGGCGGGGCTTTTATGAACGAGGAAACCCGCGCCGAAATTAACCAAAAGGGCATTTCCGTCTGGCTCGATGTCGAGCTTGATGAATTGGTCGAGCGGGTTAATCGCAAGCCCGGCAAACGCCCGCTGCTGGCTGGCGTCGATGCCAAGGCCAAACTGAGCGAGCTATTGGCCGAGCGCGGACCGGTTTACGCACAGGCCGATATTCGCGCCACGTTATCACGCGCCGACCACAGCAAGGCTGTGAAACAGATTAAACAATGCCTGAAAGATTATTTGATGGCGCAAGATAACCAAGCTGAAAGCTAGACAAATGCCTATGCTTTGCTTTAATCGACTTATATGAGCGCACATTCATCATCTGCCGCCGACCAAGACACCGCCCAAAGCGTGCGTGTGGAACTGGCCGCGCGCGCCTATGACATCCATATCGGCACGGGCCTGCTGGCCAAAGCCGCCAACTATATTGGCCCGCTACTGACCCGCAAACGTGTGGCGATTGTCACCGACACGCATTTGGCCGAGCTGCATTTGGCGACGCTTCAAGAGGCTTTGAACGCCTCCGACATCGCCCATGACACAGTGGTCATTGAGGCCGGCGAAGGCAGCAAATCTTTCAGCCAGTTGGAGACATTATGCGGCGCGTTGATTGATTTCGAGATTGAACGCGACGATTGCATCATCGCCCTTGGCGGCGGCGTAATTGGCGATTTGACAGGCTTTGCGGCGGCAATTTTGCGGCGCGGCACACGGTTTATCCAAATCCCGACCAGCCTGTTGGCGCAAGTCGACAGCTCGATCGGTGGTAAAACCGCGATTAATGCGGCGCAAGGCAAAAACCTTATCGGCGCCTTTCACCAGCCCGATTTGGTGCTGGCTGATATGCATGTGCTGACCACCCTGCCGCCCCGCCAAGTGCTGGCGGGCTATGCCGAAATCGTCAAATATGGCGGCCTTGGCAATCCGGCTTTCTTTGATTGGCTGGAGCAAAACCACCAAGCCGTTCTGGCCCTTGAACCAGCTGCTGTGGCGCAAGCCGTGGCGGAAAGCTGCCGCGCCAAAGCTGCCATTGTTGCGCGCGATGAGCGCGAATCCGGCGAGCGCGCCCTGCTTAATCTCGGCCATACATTCGGCCATGCTTTTGAAAAACTCACCGGCTATGGCGAGGCTCTGCTGCATGGCGAAGCGGTGGCCTATGGCATGGTGCTGGCGTTTGCGCTATCGGCCGAACGCGGCCATTGTTCATCCAGCGATGCTGATCGGGTGAAAGCCCATATCGGGGCTGTCGGCCTGCCCATCACCATGGCGCAAATCGGCAATGGCAAATTTGAAGCCGACGCTTTGGTCGAGGCGATGCGGCAAGACAAAAAAGTACAGGCCGGTAAAATGCGCTTTATTCTGGCCCAAAAAATCGGCCACACTATCATTGCTGATGATGTCGAGGCGGATGCGCTGCGCTCCTTCCTCATCGCGCAAGGAGCGCACAGCTAATGGAAAATATTGATCTTGGCCTTTTCTTAATCGCCGGAATTATTTTCATTCTTCTGATTTTCTCTGCCTTGCTGTCTGGCTCGGAAACCGCCCTCACCGCGACCAGCAAAGCCCGCATGTTGCAGATCGAAAAAGAAAGCCAACGCCGCGCCCGCTGGGTTATTTTCCTGCTTGAGCAAAAAGAGAAACTCCTCGCCACCGTGTTGCTGGCTAATAATGCGGTCAATATTTTGGCCTCCGTGCTGGCAACCAGCATGTTTTTGAAACTGTTTGGCGAAGCCGGGGTTATCTACGCGACACTGCTGATGACCGCGCTGGTGGTGATTTTCGCGGAGGTCTTGCCAAAAACCTATGCGATTTTCGCCCCCGACCAGACGGCCTTGCGGGTCTCGGGCATTTTGCGGGTGCTGGTGATTTTGCTTTCACCATTTACCCGCTTGCTCGGCTTCATCTCGCGCTATGTGTTGCGCTGGGCCGGTGCCAGTGACGAAGAAGCCGGACAATTAATCACTGCGCGTGACGAAATTCGCGGCGCCATTGACCTGCACCACCAAGAAGGCAGTGTGCATAAAGGCGACCGCGACATGCTCGGCGGGATTCTCGATTTGGGCGACACGCGGGTTGAAGAAATCATGGTGCACCGCAAATCCATGCTGATGATTGATGTTGAATCACCAAGCGACAAAATCATTCAGCAAGTCTTGGCCAGCCCTTACACGCGCATCCCGCTATGGCAGGACGAGCCGGAAAATATTATCGGTATCCTGCACGCCAAAGACCTGCTGCGCGCCATCGCCGTCAGCCCCATGGGGGCCGAGACCATCGACTTTCGCGCGCTCACCAGCGAGCCGTGGTTTATTCCCGAAACCACACTTTTGAGCGAGCAATTAAACGCCTTCCGCGATCGTAAATCGCATTTTGCCCTGGTCGTCGACGAATATGGCGCTCTGATGGGCATGGTCACGATGGAAGATATTTTGGAAGAAATTGTCGGCCATATTGACGACGAACATGATTTACCGTCCAGCCTGATGCGCAAGCGTGGCAAAGGGGTGCTGGAAGTCTCGGGCGATTTGAGTATTCGCGACCTCAACCGCGAAATGGGTTGGTCATTACCAGACACCGAAGCCAATTCGATTGCCGGATTGATTATCCACGAAGCCCGCACCATTCCCGATATCGGCCAAGTGTTTGAATATCACGGCCTGCGCTTCCGGATTATGAGCCGTCAGCGCAACCAAATTATGCAAATCCGCATCACCGACCCGAAAGCCTAAAGCGGGCTCTCTCAGCCGTCTTGCTCTGCCTCTTGCGGGGTTTTTAGCTTTAACATCAAGGCGTGAACCGGGCCGGCCAATTCATCGGCCAGCAGCTCAAACACTTTGCGTTGGCGTTGCAGCCGCGACAGGCCGTCAAAACTTTGCGCTACCATGCGAACACGAAAATGTGTTTCACCGGCATCGCTGCTTCCGGCATGGCCCGCATGCAGATGCGATTCATCAATGACTTCAAGCGATTGTGGGGACAGTGCCTGCTCGAGCTTGGCTATCATATCGTCGCGTATCATTGGTTTCTCCAGTTTGAATTTCACCCCTTATGGCATATATAATTGACAAGCCCGAAGCGAAAAACCTTCGTTTTCTGATATAAATTGTCCGACGTTTGCATTACATATTAAAACATGAACCTGAACTCAAAATATTTTGACAGTATCCGCGCCACCAAACGCACCGAAACCGTCGTCAAAGCCGAGAAAAAATGCGATTGGCCCGCCTGCGATGAAACCGCTGGTTTCCCCGCCCCTGCCGGACGCGGCGAAAGCGGCAAGCGGCATTTCTGCACCGCCCATATTCGCGAATACAATAAGAGCTATGACTTTTTTGAAGGCATGGAAGCCGACGAAGTCGAGACTTATAAACGCGGTGCCTCAACCGGCCACCGACCCACATGGTCAATGGGCGCGCGCCGCGCCAAGGGCTTTAAGTCCGGCGATTGGCAGGTCGATGACCCGCTAGAAATTATGGCCCATGCGGGGCCGGTGAAAGGCGAAACGCGCGGCAAGCCGCGCGTCTCAACTGGCCAGAAACGCGCCCTCGAAATTCTCGACCTTGATGTCACGGCAACGGCTGATGATGTTCGCAAACGCTATAAAGGTTTGGTCAAGAAATACCATCCGGACGCCAATGGGGGCGAACGGACTTATGAAACCCAACTGCAAAAGGCTATTCAGGCGCATGATTATTTGAAGGCTTCCGGCTTTTGTTAATCGCCTTTCTTTGCTAACACATGCAATCTACATTTTAGGCCGCACAGAGCGGCATTCGGGAGAGACTTATGAGTGAAGCTGTAAAAGCCGACGCTAACGCGCAAAATGAAGGGCCAATGCCTGATATGCCAGATACCCAAGTATCGGCGCGCGATGTATTTGGCATTGATACCGATATCCAAGTACCGGCGTTTTCTGAGGTCAGCCAATATGTGCCAGACCTTGATCCCGATTATTTGTTCGACAAAGACACCACCATGGCGCTGCTGGCCGGTTTTGCCTTCAACCGTCGGGTGATGGTGCAGGGCTATCACGGCACTGGTAAATCAACCCATATCGAACAAGTCGCCGCCCGCCTCAACTGGCCGTGCGTGCGGGTAAACCTCGACAGCCATGTCAGCCGGATTGATTTGGTCGGCAAGGATGCGATTGTTTTGAAAGACGGCAAGCAGGTCACGCAGTTCCAAGAAGGCATGTTGCCATGGGCGTTGCAAAACCCTGTGGCGCTGGTGTTTGACGAATATGACGCCGGTCGTCCTGACGTGATGTTTGTTATCCAACGTGTGCTGGAAGTGGCCGGTAAATTGACCCTGCTGGATCAAAACAAAGTAATCCGCCCGCATGCTGGCTTCCGCCTGTTCGCCACCACCAACACCATTGGTCTGGGCGATACCTCAGGGCTGTACCACGGCACCCAGCAAATCAACCAAGGTCAGATGGACCGCTGGAATATTGTCACAACGCTGAACTATCTGCCGCATGACCGCGAGACCGACATCGTCCACGCCAAAGCGGCTGGCTATGAGGGGGCTGAAGGCCGCGAGAAAATCAGTGCTATGGTGCAGGTCGCTGACCTGACACGGGCGAGCTTTATCAATGGTGATATTTCAACCGTCATGAGCCCCCGCACAGTGCTCACATGGGCCGAGAACGCCGCGATTTTCGGCGATATTGGCTTTGCTTTCCAAGTCACCTTCTTGAACAAATGTGACGAGCTGGAACGCCCAACTGTAGCGGAATTTTACCAACGCTGTTTCGGAGACGATTTGCCAGATAGCGCGATTAGCGTTCTGGCCAGCGAATAAGCGCAGAAAGTGCTTTTATGAGCGAGGCAAACCCAGTCGAAGAGTTCAAACGTGCCCTGACGCAGACCATGCGCTCATTGGCCGAGGAGAGCGAGCTCGTCGTCAGTTTCGGGTCGGAAACCCCGAGCCTGAACGGGTTGCGCGCGCGCCTGCCACAACCGGCCCGCGACCTGCCCAGTGCCGATAAGCAAAAAGTCCGCGGCCAGTCAGATAGTTTTGCGCTGAAACTGGCGCATCACGACCCTGACGTCAGCGCCCGTCTGACGCCCAGCGAAAGCGAGGCCCGGGCCCCGTTTGATGCGGCTGAAGTGGCACGCTGCGAGGCCATTGGCGCCCGCAATATGGCCGGTATCGCGCGCAATATTAATGATATGCACCAAGCGCGTTGCAAAAAGCTCGGCTTCACCGACACCATGACCCGCGACGACGCCCCGCTCGAAGAAGCCCTCGGCTTTATGGTGCGCGAACGCCTCACCGGTATCGCCCCGCCGCCCAATGCGGCAGGCGTGGTCGACGCATGGCGCGACTGGATCAACCAGCGCGCTGGCGACAATCTCGACAAGCTGGAAACCGTGATTGATGACCAAAGCAAATTCGCCAATCTGACCCGCGATATTCTCGTCGACCTCGACCTCACCACAAGCGGTAGCGAAAGCGAAGACGGCGAAGGCGATGACGGCGACGGACAAGAAGGTGATGAAGGTCAGCAAGACGGCGAAGGCGGTCAGGCGGAAAACCAAGAAGGCATGTCAGCCGATGATATGGAAATCGGCGACGCTGAAATGGAAGATGGCGACGAGACCACTGTGCAGCTCGACGGCGAAGAAGTCGAAGGCGAAAGCGATGGCGAAGAAGCAGGCGAGTCGGCCGAACCTTATGCGCCAGACGGCGCGGTGAATCCGGAAAAGAACGCCTATAACGTCTACACCACCATCTATGACGAGACCATTGAAGCAGAAGATTTGTGCGACGTTGAGGAGCTGACGCGTCTACGCGCTTATCTCGACCAGCAATTGCAGCAAATGCAGGGCGTCGTGGCGCGGCTGGCCAATCGCCTGCAACGCCGCCTACAAGCCAAACAGAACCGCAATTGGGAGTTTGATCTCGAAGAGGGTTATCTCGATCCGGCGCGTCTGTCGCGCATCATTATGGATCCGATGCAGCCGCTATCTTATAAAATGGAAAGCGACACCAAATTCCGCGACACAGTGGTGACGCTGCTGATTGATAATTCCGGCTCCATGCGCGGCCGCCCGATTACCGTGGCGGCGATGAGTGCCGATATTCTGGCCCGCACATTGGAACGCTGCAATGTGAAAACCGAAATCCTCGGCTTCACCACGCGGGCTTGGAAAGGCGGCCAATCGCGCGAAGTGTGGATGGCCAATGGCAAGCCCGGCCACCCCGGTCGACTGAATGATTTACGCCATATCGTCTATAAGGCGGCCGATGCGCCATGGCGTCGGGCACGGCGCAATCTCGGCTTGATGATGCGCGAAGGCCTGTTGAAAGAAAACATTGATGGCGAAGCGCTGATCTGGGCCCATAACCGCCTGCTGGCGCGCCCCGAGCAACGCCGTATTTTGATGGTCATCTCCGATGGCGCCCCCGTTGACGACAGCACATTAAGCGTCAATGCCGGCAATTATCTCGAGAAACATTTGCGCAATGTCATTGAAGACATTGAAACCCAATCGCCGGTCGAATTAATGGCGATCGGTATCGGCCACGATGTCACGCGCTATTACCGCCGCGCTGTCACCATTGTCGATGCCGAACAATTGGGCGGCGCAATGACCGATAAGCTGGCCGAATTATTCGATGAGAATGAAGGCGACAGCAAGAAGGTCAAAGGCATGAACACTGGCGCGCTCAAAGCCGGTAGCAGCAAAACCGGCGCCCGCCCGCCGCAAGGCGGGGCCATCCCTGCCGGTCGGGGTGTGCGCACAGCAGCAAAACCAGTGCGTGGCGCACGCGGCTAGCCGCAAAAACGCCAGTAAAAAAAACCGCATAAAAAAAGCCAGTCTGACGACTGGCTTAATTTATTTCAGAGGCTTGAAAGGCAGCTTAAGCGGTAGCCGCTTGCGTGCGCGCAACCACTTGCTTTTTCAGCTTCAGAGCTTTTTGCGACAGATCTTTGTCTGAGGCATTCAGCAAGAAAGCGTCAATGCCACCGCGATGCTCAACCGAACGCAGAGCTTGCGTGCAAATACGCAGGCGCAGGGCGCGTCCCAGCACTTCACTCGGCAGGCTAACCTGTTGCAGGTTTGGCAAGAAACGACGGCGCGTTCTGTTCAACGCGTGGCTCACATTATTGCCGCTCATGACGCCTTTACCAGTAAGTTCACATACTCGTGACATGGTCACTCTCCGTTTTTGGTGTGGGCGATAAGCCCAAAAATACAAAGCGGGGCGAAAAACCGCCCCAATCAAGACCTTGATATAGAAAAATGCCCCCTCAGCGTCAAGCGTGTTTTCACATTGCACACGATAAACTGGCTTATTTGATGATAAATCCACCGGGAATAGCCGTATCAGTGATTTTGAAGATACCGCTGGCACTCATCACCGGCCCGTCTGCATTGGATAACAGGCCATTAACAAACCCCGTGCGCTTGGTTTTACGCACACATTGGCCGCTGGTTTGCAGCCATTCGCCGAGCTTGCCCGGGGCCAGGAAATCAAAATTGAAGCTCATCGACGGGGTAAACCGAGTTTCTTTCAAGGCCGCGTGCAACACCACCGCCAAGCCGGTATCCAGCACTGTCATCAGCATTCCGCCATGGCAAATGCCCATCGGGTTACACATATGCGGCAACACCTCAAAACCCAATTGCGGCATGCCGCCCTCATCCAGCCGCCAATAAACCGGCCCGACATGGCTCATGAAATCTTCGCTGTCTACGCCAGCACGCGCGGCATAGTCCATTAATGTCCAACCCTCTGGTGCGCTCATCAATCGGCCTATTTCTTATTGCCAAGGAAACCGAACAAAGTGCCGGCGACTTTGCGAATTTGAATTTCTTCCGAGCCTTCAGTGATGCGATAGCGGCGGTGGTGGCGGTATATATGCTCAAACGGTTTGTGCCGCGAATAGCCCAAACCGCCATGCACTTGCATGGCCCGATCGGCCGCATCACAAACCAGACGATTGGCGCGGTAATTACACATCGACACTTTATCCGATAAATGCACCGCCACATCAGGCTTCGACATCGTGTCCATTTGCGCGGCGGTTTTATACACCAGATTGCGGATCATTTCGCATTCGGTATGCAGCTCGGTGAGGGGAAACTGAATCGCCTGATTGACCGATAGCGGCTTGCCGAACGGCTTGCGCTGTTTGGCATAGGCGACGCTCTCATTAATGCAATATTGCGCCGCGCCAACGCCGGACGCGGCCTGACGAATACGGTTTTCATGGACAAAGTGCTGCGCCAACATCAAGCCATTATCGGCTGGCCCAAACATCGCGCTATCGGGCACCCATACATTGGTCAGCGAAATCCGTGGATGGTCGGTCGGCATGTTGAAGGTCCACATATATTCTTCGACTTCAAAACCGTCTGCCGCGCTCGGCACCAGCAAACAGCTAATCCCTTTGGCCGCGCCATCATCGCCGGAGGTGCGGGCGAAAATCATCGCGTAATTGGCGACATGCATACCGGTGGTCCACATTTTCTCGCCATTAATCAGCCAGCCGTCGACGCCATCGCGGGTTTCGGGCACGGCGCGGGTTTCCATCCAAGTGGCATCTGAGCCATGGTCCGGCTCGGTCAGGCCAAAAGCGACGCGGTGGGTACCGGCCAGCATGCCGTTGATGAATTCGTCTTTTTGCGATTCTGAGCCGAAATCGCGGAACATCAGGATTTGTGGGAAATTGCCGACAATCGAGCTTTCATTCTGCAAATCATTGTGCAGCCCCAGACCTTTGGCAGCGAGATGTTCGCGGATCACCGCCATCGCCAAATTGGAGCCGTCTTGGCCACCATATTCACTCGGCAACCCAAACCGCAAATGCCCTGCCTTATCGGCACGGCGGCGCATTTCACGCAGGAGTTCTTCCCATTCGGGGCGCGGCTGGCCGTCATTGTCCCAATCGGTGCGCGCGTGTTCGCGTCGGTGGTCGAAAAACCGATTATTGTCGTCTTGCATTTGTAACGGCAAAATCTCTTTGTCGATAAACTGATCCAGCGCAGCCAGATAGGTACGAATATCCTCAGGGATATCAAAATCCATAACGTTCTCCCTATATACAGATTATGGTTTTAAATAATGGCCAGCCCTAGAGGGTTTGGCAAGAGTTTAAGCCAGTATGGCGGTTTTTGGCGCGGCGCGGCTTTTCAGCACCGGAAAACCGCAAGGGGCGCCTTTGACACCTACTACATTTAGGGGTGAACGAATCGAGAAGCCATACAATGGTAGTGATTCGGACACCCTATGTTCCAGTTTTGTTTCAGTTTTTCCCGACTCACCAGAACAATGCCGCAAATAACATAGGAATATATAGAATCGTGCGAATCGGTGATTCCCACAGCCCTTGCCCTTGCGGCATTAAATACTCGTCAAACCCTCTTGCCTTAGCGCCTCTGACTGGCCATGTTAAGCGCATGTCGCAGCCACACTTCTCTCCTGTTTTGCGGATTGTTCTTGGTCCCACCAATACCGGCAAAACCCATCTTGCGTTGGAGCGCATGTTGGCGCACCAATCGGGGATGATTGGCCTGCCCTTGCGGCTGCTGGCCCGCGAGGTCTATGACCGCTGTGTGCGCGGTGACTTTGGCCGTGTGCATAAAGCCGACATCGCGCTAATTACCGGTGAAGAAAAAATTGTGCCGCCAAAGGCGCGCTATTTTATTTGCACCACCGAAGCCATGCCGATTAGCCGCGAGGTCGAGTTTGTCGCGCTTGATGAATGTCAGCTCGCCGCCGACCCAGAACGCGGCCATGTGTTCACCGACCGTATTCTGCACGCGCGCGGCACTTCAGAGACCCTATTGCTCGGGGCTGGCTCCATGGCGCCGATTCTCACCCGCTTGCTGGATAATGTGAGCATTGAGGGGCGCGAGCGGTTTTCGCGCCTGTCATGGGCCGGCAGTCAAAAGCTCTCGCGCCTGCCACGACGCAGTGCGGTGGCGGCTTTCTCGGCCAATAATGTGTATGCCATTGCCGAAGTGATGCGCCAGCAGCGCGGCGGCGCAGCGGTGGTGATGGGCGGTCTCAGCCCGCGCACCCGCAACGCCCAAGTTGAGATGTATCAATCCGGCGAGGTTGATTTTCTCGTCGCCACCGACGCCATTGGCATGGGGCTGAATATGGATGTCGACCATGTCGCCTTTGCTCAACGACGCAAATTCGATGGCCGCCAGCACCGCCAATTGGCGGCCGCCGAACTGGCGCAAATTGCTGGCCGTGCCGGACGCCATAAAACCGACGGCACATTCGGCGTCACCGGCGACATGGATGCGTTTGACGAAGAATTGGTCGAGCAAATCGAAAACAATCAGTTTGAACCCGTGAAAGCGCTCATGTGGCGCAACCCTAATCTCGATTTCTCATCAACCGACGCGCTCTTGCTCAGCCTCGATCGGCCAGTGCCGCGCCCCGGCCTGATGCGGGCACCGATTGGCGCCGATGTGCAGGCGCTGACCATATTGAACCGCGACCCGGATGTGCGCGACTTGGCGCAAGACGAAGCCAGCGTGCGACAATTATGGGAAGTTGTGCAAATCCCTGATTTTCGCAAAACAACGATTGGCGAATACAGCTCGCTGATCGGCGAGATTTTCAGCTTTTTGCGGCGCGATGGTGCCGTGCCCGAAGCCTGGCTGGCCGAGCGCATTGAACGCTGTGACCGCCAAGGCGGCGACCTTGATACATTGGCCATGCGGCTGACCCATATTCGCACATGGACCTATATCGCCCAACGCACGCATTGGTTGGAAGACCCAGTGCATTTTCAGGAATTAAGCCGCGCGGTTGAAGACAGGCTATCGGACGCGCTACACGTTAAACTGATGGGGCAGTTCGTCGATCGGCGAACATCAGCATTGATGAAACGCCTTAAAGGACGAGAGGATATTTCGGCTGTGGTTGAAACAAACGGAGACATTTTGGTGGAAGAAGAATATGTCGGGCGGTTGAGCGGCCTGCGGGTCGAGCGCGACCCGCGCCTACAAGGCACACCGGCGGGCACGGCGCGCGCAGCGGTTGAGCGCACCATCGGGCAATCTTTGCGCCAACGCGCCCTATCGCTGGCCAAGGCAGAAGATGACGCCATTACGCTGAGCGAAACCGGCGAGTTGATTTGGCAGCAAGCCAGCGTCGCGCAATTGCATTTGAGCCTCGAAGAGGCCAACACCGCGCCCCTCGCCTATATGCAACCGCAAGCCCGGCTGCTGGCCGACGAAGCGCTGAATGGCGAGCCGCGCCAAGCGGCCGAGGCGCGCTTGACCAGCTGGCTGCGACAGAAATTCGCCAGCGAATTAGCCCCGCTTTACGCGCTCTATGAAGCCAAAGGTCTCGACGGGCTGGCCCGTGGGCTGGCTTTCCAATTGGTCGAGCACAAAGGCAATATGGCGCGCGCCGATATTGGTGATTTGCTGACCCGTCTCGACCAACCGCTGCGCCGCCAATTGCGCACATTGGGGGTGCGGTTTGGCGCCTATAATGTATTTTTACCGGCCCTGTTAAAACCCGCCGCGGCGCGTCTGCTGGCGCTGATTGCCCTGCTCGAAGCACAGGCACAGCGCGACCCCAAAACGGGGCTGGACGAGCAAGCCGTGCGAGCGGGTCTGAGCGCCCTGCCAGCCGCTGGCCTGACTTCAGCCGAGCGCCAATCGGTCAGCCAGACGTTGTATCGCGCTTGCGGCTTCTACGTCACCAAAACCCGCGCCATTCGCTTCGACATGCTGGAGCGCTTGGCCGATATTATTCGCCCGCTGTTGGAAGCCGATCGTGAGAAAAAAGGCTTCGCCGCCAATGAACAGATGATGTCGATTATGGGCTGCAGTGCCGACGGCTTGGCAGAAATCCTCACCGCGCTGGGCTATCGCCCGCATGAAGTGCCAGCCGCAGAAACACCTGCCGCCGAGACAGGTGAGGCGACGCCATCAGAAGCCCCATCAGAGGCCCCATCAGAGGCCCCATCAGAGGCCCCGTCAGAGGCCACGCCGGAAGTTGCAACGGAGAGTGCCGACGCACCAGCCCCGCAACCGAGCATCCTATGGCGTCCGGCACCGGCCAAACGCGGCGCCAAAAAAGCCCCGCGTCAATCGGCCAAAGGCAGCACCCAAAAACCCACAGCCCATCGCCGCAAAGCCGATGGCGGCGGCAAGGCCGGAGGTCCGCGCAAACAACCGGATATGAATTCGCCATTCGCCGTGTTGCAATCGCTATCGCTCGGCGACGAGCCAGATAAGAAAGCCTAAATCGGGTCAATGACCAAATCGCCGCCCCCCGCCAAACAAGACGCCGCCTCAATGCGGGCTGATAAATGGCTGTGGCATGCGCGGTTTTTCAAAACCCGTGGGCTGGCCTCGACTTTCGTCAGCACTGGCAGCCTGCGCATTAACGGCACCAAGCAAAGCCGCGCCAGTGCCAAATTGCGGGTCGGTGATGTTTTGGTGTTCGGCCTGCACCAGCATATTCGGATGATTGAAGTGGTGGCACTCAGCACCCGGCGCGGCCCAGCACCAGAAGCCCAAGCGCTGTATATTGACCGCGACCCGCCGCGACCGAAAGCGGCCATCGACAAAATTGCCCTGCGCCCGAGCGGCAGTGGGCGGCCAACCAAAAAACAGCGCCGCCAGTTCACCTCGTTTTTCAATCGCCACAATCGGCCCTAAACCCACTCAGGTGCGGCACATCGGCCATTGAAACTATCACAGGAATGAGTTAAGCAACTGCCATGTTAGACAGGTTAAAAAGTATTTTCGATAAACCGGCGGTTGCCGATGAAGCCCCTGCCGCTGATCAGCTACATGTGGCAGCGGCGGCGTTGCTGGTGCGGGCGGCGCAAATTGACGGCCATATTAGCGATGTCGAAAGCACGCTGTTGAAACGCTTAATCGGGCCGCATTTTGGTCTCAGCGAAAGCGAAGCCGGCGCCTTGCTCGAGCAGGCCCATGCGGCGGTTGATGCGGCCAATGACTTGTTCCAGTTCACCCAGCAAATCAACGCGCATTTTAATGAGGAGCATAAGAAAATGCTCATTCAACTGCTCTGGCAGATTGTCCTCAGCGATGGCGTGCTGGATGATTTCGAAGCCAACTTGCTCCGCCGCGTGGCTGGGCTTATATATATCTCCGACCAGGATGCGGGCGCGGCACGAAAAGCCGCTCAAGCCGCGCTTGAGCACTAAGCGATAGGATTTTGTGATGACTTATATTGTGACCGATGCCTGCATTAAGTGTAAATACACAGATTGTGTAGAGGTCTGCCCTGTAGACTGCTTCTATGAAGGCGAGAACATGCTGGTCATCCACCCCGACGAATGCATTGACTGCGGTGTGTGCGAGCCTGAATGCCCAGCCGAAGCGATTAAGCCGGACACCGACTCTGACCTTGAAAAATGGCTAGAGGTAAACACAAAATTTGCCGACATTTGGCCGAATATCACCATCAAAAAAGACAGCCCGGCCGATGCCGATGACTTCCTCAATAAAGAAAACAAATTTGAGGACCACTTCTCCGAAGAACCAGGCGAAGGCGACTAAACACGCCCTGCCAGCGCGCAAATTTGAAAATGCGCGCATTCTGTGATATGACTTCCTCCTTCACAATACATCGCTAAACTGTTTTAGCGCGCCCAGCCTTGGAGCTTTAATCATGGCCACCACCAAAAAAACCCCTGCCAAAGCTGGCGCCAAGAAACCGGCGACAAAAAAGGGCCCTGCCGCTAAAAAAGCCCCAGCCAAAGCAACAGCCAAAACGGCTGTCAAAAAACCCGCCGCGAAAAAAGTCCCCGCTAAGACAACGGCCAAGCCTGCGGCGAAGAAGCCAGCGGCGAAAAAGCCAGCGGCGAAAAAGCCTGCGGCCAAAAAGCCAGCGGCGAAAAAACCAGTGGCGAAAAAGCCTGCCGCTAAAAAGCCAGCGGCAAAGAAACCTGCCGCCAAGCCAGCGACGAAAAAGCCCGCCGCCCAGAAAACCGCTGCTAAAAAACCTGCTGCTAAGCCAGCCGCCAAAAAACCGACGGCGAAAAAGCCTGCTGAGAAAAAAGCCGCCGCCAAAGATGTCGTCCGCCGTTCAGCGCTCGGCTTTAAGGTTGGCGAGCATGTTGTCTACCCCGCCCACGGGGTTGGCCAAGTGACAGAAATTGTTAGCCAAGAAGTGGCTGGCATGACGCTTGATTTGTTTGTCGTCAATTTCGAGAAAGAGAAAATGGTGCTGCGTGTGCCGCTCGATAAAGCGGCGCAAATTGGTATGCGCAAACTGGCCACACCAGATGTCATGGAAAGTGCCATGAAGACCCTGCGCGGTCGCGCCCGTGTGAAGCGCACCATGTGGAGCCGTAGGGCACAAGAATATGAAGCGAAAATCAATTCTGGCTCGCTGATTGCGATTTCCGAAGTGGTGCGCGACCTATTCCGCAATGAAAATCAGCCGGAGCAGTCTTATTCTGAGCGCCAGCTCTATGAAGCAGCCTTAGAGCGGATGGCCCGCGAAGTCGCCACCATCAACAAAAACACCGAAGATGATGCGATTGTTGAGCTGGAAGCGGTACTGGCGCAGACTACAGGTGGCGCCCGCCGCCAGCCGGATACAGAAGCGTAACAAATAAAATCATCTAAAATGTGATCCAAATGGCACGCCGCTACGTATCTCTTATACAGGAGATACAAAATGGCTCATTTGGACACGCAAGAAACCTTACAATCGACTCGCAGCTTCATCAAAAAAGCGATGAAAATGCCGATGTTGGAACTCGAACACGAGCAAAAACTGGCCCGCCAGTGGAAAGACGCTCAAAACGAGAAAGCCCTGCACGAGCTGATCAGCGCGCATATGCGCTTGGTTGTGTCTCTGGCTAGCAAATTCCGTAATTATGGCCTGCCAATGGCTGACCTCATCCAAGAGGGCAATATTGGCCTGATGCAAGCAGCCAACCGCTTTGACCCTGACCGCGAGGTACGTTTCTCGACCTATGCTGGTTGGTGGATCCGCTCATCTATTCAAGATTATGTGTTGCGTAACTGGTCGATTGTCCGGACCGGTACGACAGCAGCGCAGAAATCTCTGTTCTTCAACATGCGCCGCCTGCGCGCCAAAATTAACGACATCGGCACCACCATGACGCATGAGAGCCGCAATTATGTGGCCCGCGAATTGAATGTGCGGGTTAAAGAAGTTGAAAAAATGGAAGGCCGCCTCGAAGGCGCCGACCGTTCACTGAATGCCACGATTGGCGATCAAGGCGATGATGGCGGCGTGACCGAGTGGCAAGACCTCTTGGTCTGTGACCGCCCGGTGCCGGAAGCCGAGGTCGGCGAAGCCTTGGATGGCAATCGTCGGGCCAATTGGATTGGCCAAGCCCTTGATGAATTGAGTGACCGCGAGCGTACGATTATCCGCGCCCGCCGCCTGACAGACGAAACCGTTACATTGGAAACACTTGGCAGCAAGCTCGGCATTTCAAAAGAGCGCGTCCGCCAAATCGAGCATGAAGCGCTCGGGAAATTAAAAGACCTCCTCCTCGAAAAGACCAGCGGCAACCCGTATCAAGCTGGTCTGATCTAGAAGCTAGTTAACAATTAGCTTTAGGCGCTGCCCCGGAACGAGACTGTTCCCCTCTTTAAGTCCGTTCAGCACTAGAAATAGTGAGCGCCGACCTTGCTGGCCCGCCATTAGGCGGGCCAGACTGTTTATGGAGTCCCCCGACTGCACGGTGATAATCGACACCCGTAAAGGTTTGATGGCGCGCGCTGCCGCATTGCTCAAAAACTTAATATTGCGCCGCACACTGTCAAACACCGTCTCTGCATTGGCTCGCTGGCTGCTCGAGGCGAGCACACCAAACCGGAAAATTCGTCCATCACCATTGGCAATGGCCAGCAAATGCGCCGTACCGCCTTTAGTCGCCACCGTTCCGATAGCCGCTTCACGGCCCTGCACAGTGATTGATTTCACCGCCCCGGGTTTGGCTTGGGCGGCCCAAATATCGGCGATATATTCTTTCATTCCCAAGCCTTTGGGCCGGTTGGCCATATCGAAAATCACTTTTATGTCATTTTCGTGTGTCGCCACCACCTTATCGGGGAAGTTTTCCAACTCGAACCCGACCGGCACTTTGAATTGCACCTTCAACCCCGGATGAGAAAACTGGCGACCGGCGATAATGCCCTGCTCGACCCCGTCGCCATAAAGCATGCCGTCAATCGCCGCCATGTGACGCGCCGCGCCAATGCGGGTGGTGGTCGGCAGCGTGCGTGAATTGGCTTTTTCGCGCGCCTTATCAACCCGGTCTTTATTATTCGGATGCGAGTCGAACCAGCCGGAAGAAGATTTCACCTCACTGCCGGTCAAATAACTCGAATAGCGCCCCAGAGACACCAGCAAATCGGCTTGTGCCATGGGGTCATATCCGGCCCGCGCCAGCGTTTGAATACCGAGATTATCCGCCTCATATTCCTGCTCGCGGCTATAGCCAGCCAAAATCGCCCCACCACCAAGGCGGATGACGTCATTGGTGACGCCCGGGTCAATGCCGGTGCCAGCATTAATCGCGGCGCCCAGAACACCGGCCAAAATCGCTGCATTTTGTTGCGTGGTTTGGCGCTTAGCCCCGTGACGAGCGGTGACATGGGCAATTTCGTGGCCGATAACACCAGCCAGTTCGGCCTCATTATTGGCCAAGGCCAGTAAGCCACGGGTCACATAAGTATAGCCGCCCGGAAGCGCGAAAGCGTTGACCACGGGCGAGTCGAGCACGGTGATGCGGTAGCGCATATCCGGCTTGTCGGAGGCTTTGGCGATGCGCTCCATGACCGAAGCGACATAGGCTGTGACCTTTGGATTGTCATAGACCCCGCCATATTGCTCGATGATTTTCGGATGGTTTTCAGCGCCAATACGCGCCTCGTCTTCCAGCGAGATATTATCGACACTGGCACAGGCCGCCATAAACAGCGGCATAACCAGCATGGTCACCCATGTGTTGAAACGTGAACGCGATTTGACGGGGCTTGTGTGAAGCGTGTGCATATCTGCCATCTCTCTTTTTATCAGCTGACAATACTGTGAAGCACTACCAGTTGT
>JAHEIG010000082.1 GCA_024639515.1 Rhodobiaceae bacterium
TGTGTTGAGCGATGCTGATTTACGCCAGAAAGCGCATGAAAATTTTGCCAAAACCGCCAGCCTGTCGGCGCAAGCCGTCGACGCGGCATGGCACGGCGAAGGCGGCCATGGCGACGGCGACGCAGCGCTCGGTGGCTGCGGGTGTTGCTAACCCCTGCGGCCAAGCACGGCTTTGTTTATAGAAACAGCATATCTAGACGAGGACGGCATGGCACAAGCAACGATTCCAAAAATCAGCAATGATTCAGGCGACAGCGAAATTTTTGTCTCTGTGCGCGAGTTTGAGTGCACCGGTGCCAGCGCCCCGCATGACCACCCGCATATCTATCTCGACATGGGCAGCGAAGACGAAATTATTTGCCCTTATTGCTCGACCCGCTACCGCTTCAAAGCCTAAGCCCCGAAAGCCCGCGCATAAAAAAAGACCCCCGCTATCTAGCGGAGGCCCGATTTTGTGTTGCTGTATGGCTTAAGACTGTTTGTCCCATTTGGCATACATAAACAGGTAAATGGTCAGCACCAGATTAATCAGAATCTGAACCACAGAGGCCACCATCATCCAAGTTGGCTGGGCGATGGTCGAGCCTGCTTCAGCCCCCAAAGCGGCCATAACATTGGTCGCGACTTGCGACTCGCCAGCCGCCGCAAGCTGGCTCATAGAGGTCAGCATGGTGTAGAAAACGCCTTGAACCGTTCCCGAGAAAAACGCCAGCATAACCACGCCAATCAAAGCTGACAGCATGGCTGCGCCGCGCACAAGGCCGGAGAAATTACGGAACATATAGGCGGCAAAAATCACCCCGATGGGCATGATGGTGCCAATTAGAAAGAACTGTGTGAAAAGCATGCGATTGGAAGACATCGCATCTAATAGTTGAATATCTGTCATTTTTTACTCCTCAATACAAAAAGACAAGTCAAACGGTAGGTAGTGTTTCATCGCCATTCAAGCTATTTTTGGATACGTTTTGTCTCGTGAGAGAGACAGTCTGACAAGCGCTGCAAAGCGGCGCTGATTATCGCCACGTAATGGAGGACATTCATGCTTAAAAAATCATTGAAGATTATGCTCGGCCTTGGCCTGTTGCTGGCCGTTACTCTCAGCCTGCTGGTGACGTTTGACCTGCCGCGCCCCCAAGTGGTGGCCAAATATGTCAATCAAGCCTCGGTTTTCAAAACCCTGCCATCGGGCGCGGTGGCGCATATCCGCGACCAAGGCCTGCGCGACGGGCCGGTGATACTCCTGATTCACGGTTCCAACGCCTCGCTGCATACATGGGAGCCGTGGGTGCAACAATTGGGCGACAGCTTCCGCCTGATCAGCATTGACCTGCCCGGCCATGGCCTGACCGGTGCCACACCAGAAGCTGATTACGGCGTCGACGCGATGAGCCGTTTCGTCAAACAAATTGTCGACGCGCTCGATCTCGGCCAAGTAACACTGGCCGGCAATTCGATGGGCGGCAGCGTCTCGTTAAAGTTCGCGCTGGATTATCCGCAACAAACCAAAGCGCTAATTTTGGTGTCGTCGTCGGGCATGTCGCGCAAGGCCGATGAGCAATCGGTCGGCGCCTTCAAATTGGTCGGCACCGATGCGGGCCGCTTGGCGATGCGCTATATCACGCCGCGTTTTCTGGTCGGCTGGACCTTGCGCGGCTCGGTGCGCGACCCCGACACCTTCATCACCGACGCCATGGTCGACCGCTATTGGGAACTCCTGCTAATGGAAGGCTCGCGGCAGGCCTCGAGCCAGCGCTTTGCCAATTATGCCAATCGCCAAGCACTCGAGCCACGCCTGCCCAGCCTCGATGTGCCAGCCCTGCTTTTATGGGGTGAGCACGACCGGCTGATACCGCTCGACACCGGCCAACGGATGGCCCAAGCCATCGCCAACAGCCAGCTCATCACCTACCCGCAAGCCGGCCATTTGGCCCATGAAGAACTACCAGCCCAAACCGCCGCCGATGTGCGTGGGTTTATGCGGGGGGTTGTGAGATAGGTTTTGCAGCAGGTGGTGGCCTCGGACGGACTCGAACCGTCACGCCCATAACAGGCCGCAGATTTTAAGTCTGCTGTGTCTACCAATTCCACCACGAGGCCATCATGCGGTTAGTGACTGGCGCCGTGTATAGCATATATCAGGACGGCGCAAAGCACTTTGCGCTGGCCGCACTGACTATTTGTCGGTTAGCGGTTGGCGGCGGCAACTTCCTGCATGCCGAGCGTCTCGCCGATTTTCATCACCAGCGCTTGATTGCCCGCCGCCTTAACAAAGCGGTCGCGCGGCTCGTCAAATGGCTCGAGCGAAAGCACAAATGTGCCCCAATGCATCGGCACCATGCGCTTGCAGCCCAAATCGCGGCCAATCTTCACCCCGCCCTCGGGGTCCATATGGGCGCCGATCATCATTGGCCGTGGCGAATAGGCGCCAATGCTCATCAGGCCTACATCACAGCCGCCATGATTTTCTGCCATATGGGTGCCAATATCGGCAAAAACAGTGTCATGCACTTCCGTGTCGCCCGTGTGATAGACCGAGCGGCCACCGGCGCTGAAGCCATATGACATCCACAAGGAACGGTTGAGATCGAAAGGCGAGCGGTTCGACCAATGCACCGCCGGATAAGCGGTCAGGCGAAACTCGCCGCTATCGCTGGGTAAGGTGATATCGTCATACCAATCGACCTCATGCACCGTGCCAAAACCGCGTTTGGTGAAATATGAGCCAAGGCCGAGCGGCACAATGGCGGTAATGTTTTTACGCCCCGGCAGCATGTCGAGCGTGCGGGTGTCGAGATGGTCATAATGGGCGTGGCTGATGACCACCACATCAATCGGCGGCAGGTCTTCAATCTTCAGGCCGGGTTTAATAATCCGCTCGGGGCCAGCAAAACTGACAGGCGAGGCGCGACGGGTAAACACCGGATCGGTCAATACCGTCACCCCATCGAGGCGGACGAGAAACGTCGCATGGCCAATCCAGCTAATGCTGTCGCCCTGTGCATGGGCGGCGAATTGCGCTTTGGCGTCTTCTGCTGACACAATGTGATTTGTCGGGATCGGCGGTTTCTTGCCCGAAATTGAGCGCGTCACCACTTCGTAGAAAAACGATAGCCGGATGCTCAAATCGGTTTTGCGCTTTATGCTATTTGGCGGATTGCGGAAACCATTTTCGAGATGGTGATATGGCGCATCGCCGCCGCGCGGTTTTCCCGTGCCTGTGCAGGCGGACAATAAAACGCCCAATCCGGCAACCATAAGCACACCCAAAATAGTAGACATTTTCATTCCCTAAACCCTTGCTGACTTCTTACTGTATACCACCTAACGCGATTTTAGGCGTCGTCCAATAGCTGACACTAAAAAAAGCGGCGGCCCGAGAGCCACCGCTTTGAATAGGTATGCAACCTATCTTAACAAAAGTTAAGATTAGTTGTTCAGACCTTGCCATACAGGCCAACAATTGCTGCCAGCTTTAGCGGCAAGAGCAGCTTGTGCTTCTTTTGCATTAGCGCCGTTTTCGGCTGCTGAATAGTCAGCTTTACCGGTGCACCATACATAGAATTGGTGGCTGCCAGATTGCGCCATGGCGTCAAAGTTTGAATCAAGAGCCAGTGCTGAAGTTGGCAGAGCGAACATGGCGGCTACGGCCAAAGTAGAAATCATTTTTTTCATAATACATCCTCCGATATGAATGACATGATACTGCCTCGGCGCGGCGCACAATAAAACTAAACTTTTTGTAATGTTTGTTAGGTTGCCGCAATCGACGCCGGACGCTCAACAATTTGCGCCCCAATATCGGCCAAATGCGCCTTCACAGCCGCTTCCACCTCAGCCAATTGCGCCGTGTCGCGGCCACGCGCCACCACGCTGACCCCAGCCCCTTCTGGGCTGTAAAACGGATATAGCCCGATATTCACCTCGGGGAATTTTTCCTGTAGCCCGCCCATTTCAGCGGCAATACTGCCTTCGGGGATGTTTGAGGTGATGGTCACGGAAGATAGTTTTTCGCCGCCCTTCAGGGTTGGCAGAATATTTTCCATCATTGCCTGCATGATTTTCGGCACACCGGCCATCACATGCACATTGCCAATTTTGAACCCCGGCGCGGTGCTGACTGGGTTTTCGATCAGGCTAGCACCTTCTGGGATGCGCGCCATGCGCTGGCGAGCTTCGTTAAACTCGGCCTCTTGCGCGTCGTAATGAGCTTGCAAAGCCTGCATGGCCAGCGGGTGTTTTTCCAGCTTCACGCCAAAAGCGGCGGCGATGCAGTCGGCGGTGATGTCGTCATGGGTCGGGCCGATACCGCCCGAGGTGAAAATATAATCATAGCGGGCGCGCATGTCGTTAACCGTCGCCACGACGATATCCAGCTCATCTGGAATAACCCGAGCCTCTTGCATATCGACACCAATTTCGCCGAGCATTTTGGCGACAAAAGCCAAGTTTTTATCTTGCGTGCGGCCTGACAGCACTTCATTGCCGATAATAATCATCGCGGCTGTCACCGGTTTGTTGTTGTCTGTCACCTTGATATCCCTTTTTTACGGGCGGCCCATGCGCCGCTGCTGGTGTATATAGGCTAAACCCCGATTTGCCCAAACCCTATCATGTAAAGCGGTCTATCGGCCGAATATTGGGAATATCCGATTGTCCCAAATGGTGCCTGCGTGCTATGTCATGCAGATGAATTTTATCGACGCCAGCAGCGCACCGCTGAAAAGCACAGGACAGGTCAAAATCCACACTGAGGAGGATTTTGAGGCCATGCGCGTGGTTGGTCGCATGGCCGCCAAAACCCTCGATGAATTATCCGATTTTGTGCAAGTCGGCGTCACCACGCAATCGCTGGACGACAAGGCGGTGGAGATTATCTGTGACCTCGGCGCGGTGCCAGCACCGCTGAATTATCGCGGTTTCCGCCGCTCGATTTGCACCTCAATCAACCATGTCGTGTGCCATGGTATTCCCGGCGATAAAGTGCTGCGCGATGGCGATATTATGAATGTCGATGTGACGCTCTATCATGGCGGCTTTCACGGCGACCATAGCCGCATGTATGGGGTCGGCAATGTGTCGGTGAAAGCCAAACGGCTGATGGATGTGACCTATGACGCGATGATGCAAGGCATTGAGGTGGTGCGCCCCGGTGCCACATTGGGCGATATTGGCGCCGCCATTCAGTCTTATGCCGAAGCCAACCGCACCGCTGTAGTGCGCGATTTTTGTGGCCATGGCTTGGGTCGGATTTTCCACGATGCGCCGAATATTTTGCATTATGGCCGCCCGGGCGAAGGGCTGGAACTGCGCCAAGGCATGTTCTTTACCATTGAACCCATGCTCAATCTCGGCAAGCCAGCGGTTAAAATTCTCGGTGATGGCTGGACCGCCGTGACCCGCGACCGAACATTATCAGCACAATTTGAACACTCCATCGGGGTGACAGAAACCGGCTGTGAAATTTTCACCGCCTCATTGGATAACAAACAGACACCCCACAAACTAAATAGCGACTAAACCGCTTCTAAAAAGTTTCCGGCAAGGAGCGAGAAGTGAGAGAAAAACAACAAAAAACACCTCTCAAAGACAGCAAAGATTACCGCGAGGGCCATCGCAAGAGATTACGCGAGCGGCTGAAAAAAGGCGGCCCCGACGCGATACAAGACCACGAATTACTGGAGCTGATTATGTTTCGCGCGATACTGCGCGCCGATGTCAAACAATTGGCCCATCAATTGCTCGATGATTATGGCGATTTATCCGCTGTCCTGTCGGCCCCAGAGCGCGAGCTGAAGGCCTATCGCGGCATTGGCGATCAGGTGATTAGCGAATTTCGCGTAATTGAAACCGCTGCCTTACGGCTCGGGCAGGAAAAAATCGTCAATCAGCAAGTCTTGCAGAACTGGGATGTGCTGATTGTCTATTGCCGCACCCGCATGGCAGAGAAGAAAATCGAGAAATTCCATGTGATTTTCCTCAATAAGCAAAACTATATCATCAGCGATGAAGAAATGGGCAGCGGCACGGTTGACCATGCGCCGGTTTATCCGCGCGAGATTATCAAACGAGCGATTGAGCTGAGCGCCTCGGCGCTGATTATCGTCCACAACCACCCGAGCGGCGACCCGCAGCCCTCGCAAGCCGACATCGCCATGGCCATGAAGATAAAAGATTTGGCGGCCAGCTTTAATATTGTCCTGCACGACCACCTGATTATTGGGCGAAAAGGCGAGACCAGCTTCAAAAATGTCGGTTTATTGTAAAATCTGCGCTTATTGCACATAAATTCGTTATTTTTTGACGTTTCTGGCGCGGTTATGCGTTACGCAATGGGATCGATTATGGTAAAGCGTGGGCATAGGAGACGACAGATGATTCCAAGATATGCCCGCCCCGATATGACCGCCCTTTGGGAGGCCGAAAGTCGCTTCTCAATTTGGCTCGAAATTGAAACCCACGCCATGGATGCGATGGTTGATTTAGGCATTGTGCCTGCTGACGCGGCCAAGGCTGTGCATGAGCGCGGCGGCTTTGATGTCGACCGGATTGATGAGATTGAACGCGAAGTCAAACATGATGTAATCGCGTTTTTGACCAGCCTATCCGAGCATGTTGGCCCTGAGGCGCGCTTCGTCCACCAAGGCATGACCTCATCAGACGTTCTCGACACCTGCTTTAATGTGCAACTGGTGCGCGCCGCCGATATTCTGCTGGAAGATATGGACGCGCTCTTGGCGGCGATTAAAAAACGCGCCTATGAGCACAAAATGACCGCCACAATCGGGCGCAGTCACGGCATCCATGCCGAGCCGACAACCTTTGGCCTGAAACTGGCGCAAGCCTATGCCGAGTTTGACCGCAACCGCGCGCGCTTGGTCGCCGCCCGCGAAGAAATCGCTACATGTGCAATTTCTGGCGCGGTTGGCGCATTCGCCAATATCGACCCATCGGTCGAGCAACACGTCTCCACGCAAATGGGGCTGACCGCTGAGCCAGTGTCGACACAGGTTATTCCGCGTGACCGCCACGCCATGTTCTTCGCCACATTGGGCGTCGTCGCCTCGTCGATTGAACGCCTGGCCACCGAAGTGCGCCACTTGCAGCGTACCGAAGTGCTGGAAGCCGAAGAGTATTTCTCAGAAGGCCAAAAAGGTTCATCGGCCATGCCGCATAAGCGCAACCCTGTGCTGACCGAAAACCTGACCGGTCTGGCCCGTCTGGTGCGCGGCATGGCACTGCCAGCGATGGAAAATGTCGCGCTATGGCATGAGCGCGATATTTCACACTCATCGGTTGAGCGGATGATCGGCCCAGATGCCACCATCACCCTTGATTTCGCCCTGATGCGGCTGACCAATGTAATGGAAAACCTGCTGATCTACCCAGACCGCATGCAGGCCAATCTCGACAAGCTCGGCGGCCTTGTCCATTCGCAGCGTGTCTTGCTGGCCTTGACGCAAGCCGGCGTCAGCCGTGAAGACGCATATCGTCTGGTGCAACGCAACGCCATGCCAGTATGGCGCGGCGAAGGCCAGTTCCTTGATTTGCTGAAAGCCGATGCCGAAGTCATCCTCAGCGATGACGATTTGGAAGCTTTGTTTGATTTGAGCTACCACTTTAAACATGTGGATACGATTTTCGCCCGCGTGTTTGGAGACTAATATTTTTGCGAGAATCATCGCCATACTCTAAATAGCCTGCACAGGCACTGGAGAAGATAGATGTCGAAACGCCAGAAGATATATGAAGGCAAAGCCAAGGTGCTTTATAAAGGCCCTGAGCCGGGCACCTTGGTGCAATATTTCAAAGACGACACCACCGCCTTTAATGCTGAAAAGCACGAAGTGATTGAAGGCAAAGGGGTTTTGAACGCCCGCATTTCTGAATATATCTTCACCCGTCTGGAAGAGATTAGCATTCCAACGCATTTCATCCGCACGCTGAATATGCGCGAGCAATTAATCCGCGAAGTTGAAATCGTGCCGCTGGAAGTGGTGGTGCGCAATGTTGCGGCCGGCTCTTTGGTCAAACGCTTGGGCCTGACAGATGGCGAAAACCTGCCGCGCCCGCTGGTTGAGTTTTATTACAAAGACGACGCGCTCGGCGACCCGCTGGTCAGCGAAGACCATATTTCAGTGTTCAACTGGGCCAGCCAGGCCGAAGTTGATGAGCTGATGGCGCATGCGCTGCGGATTAATGATTTTCTGACCGGTCTGTTTTATGCCGTCGGCATTCGACTGGTCGATTTCAAACTCGAATTTGGCCGCCTCTATGATGGTGACAATCACCGTCTGGTGCTGGCCGATGAGATTAGCCCTGATAGCTGTCGCCTGTGGGATGTCGATAGCCTTGAAAAGCTCGACAAAGACCGCTTCCGCCAAGACCTTGGCGGGCTGGTTGATGCCTATCAAGAAGTGGCCCGTCGATTGGGCATTTTTACCGGTAAAAACCATGATGGCAAAAACGGCCCAGTCTTGGTGAGTTGAGGATATTATGAAAGCGACAATTAACATTACGCTGAAAAACGGCGTGCTCGATCCGCAAGGAAAAGCCATTGAAAACGCCCTCGGCCAGCTTGGCTTTGGCGGCGTCAACGGCGTGCGTCAGGGAAAACTCATTGAGATTGACCTCGATGAAAGCGATGCCGACAAAGCGCATGCCAATTTGACCGATATGTGCGAGCAATTGCTGGCCAATACGGTTATCGAAAATTACGACATCCTTATCGACAAGTCGGAGTAAGCCCTATGCAGGCTGCAGTGATTGTATTTCCGGGTTCTAATTGTGACCGCGATGTCGCCGTTTGTATTGAAGCAGCGACTGGCAAAGCCCCGCTCATGGCATGGCACGGCGACGCCGCCCTGCCCGATTGTGACCTCATCGTTCTGC
>JAHEIG010000014.1 GCA_024639515.1 Rhodobiaceae bacterium
GCACTGTCGCGCAACGTCGGCTGTCGATTGGCGTGCTGGCGCTGGTGCCGCTTTTGGCCTGCGGATTGTATCTTGCTTTAGGCCAACCGCAACAAGCTGACCAACCACTGGCGCCGCGTCTTGAAGGCGATTTGAACACGCTGCCACCGGCGGCGATTATGGTGCGGCTCGAGCAGAAACTGCGCGAAAACCCCAATGATGCCAATGGCTGGCGATTAATGGCGCGTCTGCGCACCACACTAGAGATGCACCATCAAGCGTCTGATGCGTGGCAACGGGTGATTGAATTGGGGGCTGGCGATGGCGAGGCTTATGCCGGATTGGCGCAAGCGCTGATTGAGATTGACGCGGGTGTGGTCAGTGAAGCGGCGGTCGCCTTGCTCGATCAAGCGCTGCTGCTTGATGAAGCCAATATGATGGCGCAATTTTGGCGCGGCGTGGCCCACCAACAACAAGGCGAGGCGGCGGCGGCGCGCAAGCTTTGGCAGGCTTTGCGCGACAAGCTACCAGACGGCATTCCGCTGGCCCAGGTGCTTGACCAGCGCCTGCAAGACGGGCGTTAAACCCTGCGGCAACACGACATGGTATCAGCGCATGGCGGCGCGCGTCGCTTCGCGCTATAGTAACTGCTCACGAGTGGAGTTCTTATGACACCCAAACAGACCCGAATGGCGGCGATTGCCGCTGGTCTCGCTTTTTTGCTGGTTGCGGCAGAGCTGGCGCTGACCGCGCTGGAAGACAATATTGTGTTTTTCCGCTCGCCGAGCGAGCTGGTTGAAAAGCCCGCCATACCCGGCGAGGTATTGCGGGTTGGTGGTTTGGTGAAACCGGGCAGTGTCGAGCGCGCCGGTTTGGAAGCCGAGTTTCTGGTCACTGATTTGGCGCATGATATTCCGGTCAGTTATGAAGGCATGTTGCCGGATTTGTTCCGCGAGGGGCAGGGGGTTGTTGCCGAAGGCCGGTTCAATGACCGCGGCCTGTTTATCGCCGATACGGTGCTGGCCAAGCATGACGAAACCTATATGCCGCCAGAAGTCGCCGATGCGTTGAAAAAGGCTGGCAAATGGAAACCCGACGCCGACCACCCGCAAGATAAGAGCCCTCAATGACGGCTGAGCTGGGTCATTTTGCTCTGATCTTGGCGCTGTGCGTCGCGCTGGTGCAAGCCAGCCTGCCGCTATCGGGTGTCTTGCGCGATAATCCGGCGGCCGCCTTGGCGCTCGGCCAACGCGCGGCGCTGGCGCAAGTGGCGCTGCTGCTGGTGGCTTTCGTGCTGCTGTCTTATGCCTTTGTGCGCTCGGATTTTTCGTTGCAACTGGTCTTCGCCAATAGCCATGAAGCCAAGCCGCTAATCTATAAACTGGCCGGTGTGTGGGGCAATCACGAAGGCTCAATGCTGCTATGGACGCTGATACTCGCTGCCTATGGCGCGCTGTTTGCGTGGCGTGTGCCGACAGCCAACACCGCCCCGAGCCATGCCATGCCGCCGCGTTTTGCGGCGCTGGTGCTGGTTGTGCAGGGCTGGCTCGGCAGTGCTTTTCTCTCCTTCTTGATTTTTACCTCCAATCCGTTTACCCGACTTGATCCGGCGCCTTATGCGGGCCGTGGGCTGACGCCGATTTTGCAAGACCCGGCACTGGCGGCGCATCCGCCGCTGCTCTATGCCGGTTATGTCGGTTTTTCGATGAGCTTTGCCTTTGCCATTGCCGCGCTGATGAACGATGCGCGGGGCCGCGATTGGGCGCGCTGGATGCGGCCTTGGATTTTGGCGGCGTGGGTTTTCCTGACACTGGGTATCGCGCTCGGCTCTTACTGGGCCTATTACGAGCTTGGCTGGGGCGGTTTCTGGTTCTGGGATCCGGTTGAAAACGCCTCGTTGATGCCGTGGCTGTCGGGCACTGCTTTGCTGCATTCGGCTTTGGTGGCTGAAAAACGCGACACACTGAAACGCTGGGTGCTGCTGCTGTCGGTCCTTACCTTCTCTCTGTCCTTGGCCGGTACTTTTCTTGTGCGCTCTGGTGTGTTGACCTCAGTGCATGCATTTGCCAATGACCCCGAGCGCGGCATATTCATTCTGGCGATTATGGGCCTGTTCACCGGCGGCGGGCTGGCGCTTTATGCGCGCTATCTACCGCGCTTCGGGGCCGATGGCGGCTTCGCCTTGAAAAGCCGCGAAGGCCTATTGCTGGCAAATAATATTTTTCTCGCCACCGCCACAGTGACGGTGTTTATCGGGACGATTTATCCGCTGGTGCTCGACGCGCTTGATATGGGTAAAATTTCCGTCGGCGCGCCTTACTTCAACGCCGTCTTCGGCCCACTGACGCTGCCCTTCCTGATTATTCTGCCGCTCGGCCCGTTGCTGACATGGCAGGCCGGACGCTTAATCGCGCCGAGCACAGTGCTGATTTTAATGGCGCTGGCCGCTTGTCTGGTCACCCTCGGCCTATGGTTTTCGCAACAAAATATATCGCTGATCGCGCTATTGCTGATTGGCGGCGTGTTGTGGCTGGCCACCGGTGCGTTGACTGATTTGATGTTAAAACTGCGCCCTTATGGGCTGGCCGGTTTGGCCCGGCCTTGGCGCCTGCCATCGGCGGCATTTGCCGCGCCGCTGGCGCATTTCGGGCTGGCGATGATGATTGTTGGCATCGTCGCCTCAACCAATTGGCGCGGCGAGACGGTGAGCGCGGTCAGCGCTGGCGATGTGATTACCATATCCGGCACGCAATTGCGCTTTGACGGCGTGCGGCAAGTCGAGGGGCCGAATTATCGCGCCGAAGAAGGGCGTTTGGTGTATCTCTCAGGCCCGCATAAGGGCACGGTGTTGGCCCCGCAACGCCGCTTCTATGAAGCCGAACGCTCACAAACCACCGAAGCCGCCATCACCACAGATTTACGCGGTCATCTCTATGCAGTGATCGGCGAAACCACCGGCGATAAGCGCGTCGTGCGGGCTTGGTATCACCCGTTTGTTGCGCTGATTTGGATGGGCGCGCTGGCCATGGCTTTGGGCGGGGTGTTTGGCCTCTTGGCGCGGCGTCCTAAATCAGCCAAACTGGCGGCATGATTATTTTACGCGCCTTCATCTTGTCGATTTTCCTGTTGCAGCCTGCCTTGGCAATTGACCCGGGTGAGGCGTTGAGCGACCCGCAACTTGAAACACGGGCGCGGGCTTTGTCTTTGGAACTGCGTTGCTTGGTATGCCAGAACCAGTCGATTGACGATAGCGATGCCGAATTGGCTCGCGATTTGCGCCAATTCGTCCGCCAGCGTTTGCAGGCCGGAGAAACCGACGGGCAGATTCGTGAGGCGGTGGTGGCGCGCTATGGCGAGTTTGTTTTATTCCGCCCGCAATTTGCCCCGCACACATTTTTGCTCTGGGCGACGCCATTATTGATTATGCTGATTGGCGGGTTTTGGGCCTACCGGATGATGCGTAACCCCTCTTCTAACCGCGCAGAAACGCGGCTAGACTAAAGCAGGGGGCGTTCATGAAACTGTTGCTCATCGAAGACGATATAGATGCTGCTGAACTTTTAGTCAGCCGGTTTCGCGCCGATGGTGACGACATTACCCATGCCGAAGACGGGGCGGCAGGTTTGCAACTGGCGCGGCAAGGCGGCTTTGATGTGCTGATTGTCGACCGCATGATGCCGAAATTAGATGGTCTGGAATTGGTCCGCCAACTCCGCCAAGACGACAGCGACACGCCGGTTTTATTTCTCACCGCTTTGGGCAGCGTCAGCGACCGCGTCGGCGGTTTGCAGGCAGGCGGCGATGATTATCTGGTCAAGCCTTTCGCCTATGCTGAATTGCGCGCCCGGCTCGAAGCCTTGGCACGGCGCAATGCCAGCAATGCCGACACGCAGTTAACCCTTGAAGATTTAACGCTGGATGTAGTTTCGCGCCGTGTGCGGCGTGGCGATGTTGAAATTGATCTCAAAGCGCGTGAGTTTTTGCTGCTGGAATATCTGCTGCGTCACAAAAACCAAATCGTCACCCGCGCCATGTTGCTGGAGAATGTCTGGCAATATGGCTTTGATACCCAGACCAATGTCATTGATGTGCATATTTCACGGTTGCGCGCCAAGCTTGATAAAGACTTCGAAACGCCGCTGCTCAACACGGTGCGCGGCGAAGGTTTCGTGCTCGGCACCGGGCCGGAAAAATCCGGTGCAAGCGCATGACCCGCTTATTCAAAGTGTCGAGCTTTCGCGCGGTGCTGCTGTATCTCGCGCTGTTTCTCGCCTCGGCCGGGCTGGCCGGTAGTTTTTTATATAATCAAATAGACGCCAGCATCACCGCCACGGGCGATAATCTGGTGTGGCGCGACGCCGCGATGATGAGCCAGAGCTATCAGCGCGGCGGGGTTGCGGGGCTGCGTCAGGCGGTGCAGCAACAAAGCCAAGTCAATCCGGACGCGGTGTATTTATTGGCCGATAGTTTGGGGCAATATTTGGCCGGTAATCTATCGGCTTTCCCAACGCCGGCCCAAACCAGCGTCGCTGCGGAAGGCTGGCAAGTGATTGAGCAGTCGGCTGGCAAAGTCCGCGCCCGCTTGCTGCGGTTGGATGATGATGTGATTTTGCTGATTGGCCGCGATTTGACCGCCCAACAGGCGGCGATGGGACAAATTCGTCAGGCGTTTTTTGGCGCTTTGGCGCTGCTGGTTGTTTTGGGCTTGCTCGGCGGCGCGGTGATGGCGCGTCAGTCTTTGGCCCGCGTCGAGAAGATTAATCGTAGTCTGCGCCCCATCATGGCCGGTGATTTCTCGGCCCGCATTGACAGCGGCGGGGCGCAAGATGAGCTTGCCGATTTGGAAAGCCAGATTAACGCCATGTTATCGCGCATCGAAAAACTGATGGCCGAAATGCGTGAGGTCACCGACAATCTGGCGCATGATTTACGCAGCCCGCTGACCCGTCTGCGTGGCCGCCTCGACGCCATGCGGGCCGACACCACCGCACCGCAAGCCGTCGCCGATAGTCTGGCTGATATTGATCAATTGCTTGGCGTGTTTTCGTCGATATTGGCGCTGTCCAAGCTCGATAGCGGACTGGCCGAACAAACCCATCAGCCGGTTGATGTGGTGGCTTTGGTCGATGATGTGGTCGAGCTTTACGAAGCCGCCTTTGACGAGGCTGGCTGGCAGGTCGATTATCAAGCCCCGCGCAATGGCGTGCCGGTGATGGTTGAGGGTGATGCGCCCCTGCTGGCGCAAGCGATGATTAATCTGCTGGAAAACGCGCTGGCCTATGGCGCCAGCGACAAGGCGGCCTTGCGGGTCAGCGTCGCCGCGCAGGGCGCCGATGTGGCGATTAGCGTCGCCGATAGCGGTGCCGGCGTGCCGGAGGCTGAACTGGCGCATATCCGCCAGCGTTTTGTGCGTCTCGATGACGCCCGCTCGGCCCCTGGTAATGGGCTTGGTTTGTCGCTTGTTGACGCGATTTGTCGCCACCATGGCGGGCGTTTAGAATTATCACCCCGTCAGCCCAGCGGCTTGCAGGCTGATATTATTCTAGCGCAGCGGAAATAGGAGGCGGCGATGCAGGATGCGGTTTTCTTTCACGACCTGCCACCGCATGCGCCGCTCGACCCCGCCCACGCCGCGACATTGCTGGAAGATGTCACAGCCAATCTCAGCGAGGCGGCTTGCGGCTTGGTGGCAGAGCATCAGGATTTCTTTCTATGGCTGGTTGAGGGCAGTTCTTTTCTGGCGCGTTTGTTGCGCCGCTATCCCGACACGCTGGATCATTTGGCCCACCAAGCCGCCGAGGCTTATCTCGACGGGCTATTGGAAGAATTGCCGACGCAAGTGGCCGAGGCGGCCAGCCGCGATGAAGCGATGGCGATTTTGCGCCAAACCCGCAATCGCTTCGCCTTGGTCATTGCTTTGTCAGATTTGGCCGATCAATGGGATGTAGAGAAAGTCACCGATTATCTGACCCGACTGGCCGATATGGCGGTCGCCACCAGCGTCGATTTTTTGCTCGCCGAGGCGGTGGCCAAGGGTCGCTTGAGCCGCTTTACCCGCGATGGGCTGGTGGTGCTGGCGCTTGGCAAACATGGCGGGCAGGAGCTGAATTACTCATCCGATATTGATATCGTCATTTATTATACGCGCGGCGCTATGGATTTGGCCGACGGGCAAGATGAGAGCAAATTTTTTGTGACCTTGGCCCGCGATGTCACCGCCATGCTGCAAAACCCGACGGCCGATGGCTTTGTCTTTCGGGTTGATTTGCGGCTGCGCCCCGACCCCGGCGCCACGCAAATCGCCATTCCGGTTTCAGCGGCGCTCAGCTATTACGAGTCGATGGGGCAAAATTGGGAGCGCGCCGTCTACATCAAAGCCCGCCCGATTGCTGGCGACCTTGATGCGGGCCGCGCCTTTATCGACGATCTGCAGCCATATATTTGGCGTCGTTATTATGATTTTGCAGCGATTGAAGATGTCCATTCGATGAAGCGGCAAATCCATGCTGTGCGCGGTCACGCGGCGCTGGCGACCAGCGGTCATAATCTGAAACTCGGGCGCGGCGGTATTCGTGAGATTGAGTTTTTTGTCCAGACCCAGCAATTAATCGCCGGTGGTCGCGATGCTGATCTACGCGGTCACCGCACCGTCGACATGCTCGACATGCTGGCCGAAAAAAACTGGATTAACCAAGAAACGGCGAGCGGCTTGCGGGCGTCGTATTATTTCCTGCGCCGCATGGAACACCGGCTGCAAATGCGCCTCGACGAGCAGACCCAAACCTTGCCGCAACAAAGCGACGATTTTGAACGCTTCGCGCGGTTTGCCGGATATAAAACCGCGGCCGATTTTGAAGCCGCGCTGATGCAGAATTTGCAATATGTGACGCAAGAATACGGCCTGCTTTTCGAGCAAGCCGAAAGCCTGTCTGCCGATACTGGCAATCTCGTCTTTACCGGCGCTGATGATGACCCCGAAACACTCGAGACCTTGAGCGCCATGGGCTTTCAGCGGCCGCGCGATGTCTCGGCGTTTATTCGTGGCTGGCACGCTGGCCGCCTGCGCGCCACCCGCACCGCCCGCAGCCGCGAAATCCTCACCCGGCTGCAGCCGCAAATTCTGAGCACTTTGGCCAAAGCGGCCGACCCTGATTATAGCTTTGTGCGCTTTCAAAGCCTGCTCGAGAGCCTGCCCAGCGGCGTGCAGATTTTCTCGCTGTTTCAATCCAACCCGCATTTGCTGGCCCTGCTTGGCGATATTGTCTCCATCGCCCCGAGGTTGATTTCCTTCATGTCGGGCAATGGCAAGCTGGTCGATATGCTGGTCACCAATAAAGCCGAAGCGGATATAACCATATCCCTGCCAGCATCTGATCCATCTCAACCGTCCCCATCTGGGCCTTCTCTAGGGTTTGAGGAGATGATGGATGAGTTGCGCCTGCAAGTGCATGAAAACCAGTTTCAAATCGCCACTCGGGTGCTGGCTGAGCCAGTCTCAGCAGCCGATGTCGGGGTCGACTATACCCGCCTTGCCGGGCAAACCGTCGGCGCGCTTTTGCCTGCCGTCATGGACGATATGCGCCGCCAATATGGCGATGTGGCAGGGGCGCAATTTGTTATTCTCGGCATGGGTAAATTTGGCAGTCGCGAAATGACCCTGCAATCGGATCTCGACATTATCATCATGTGCGATTGCGACGATTTCAGCAGTTCTTCGGATGGCGAAAAATCCATCTCCGCCGAGCAATGGTTCAGCCGTGCAGCGCGTCGTTTCCTCAGCGGTCTATCGGCCCCGACGGCGCAAGGACGTTTGTTTGAGGTCGACACCCGTTTGCGCCCATCCGGCAAAGCCGGTGCTTTAGTCACCAAACTGTCCGGCTTTATCGACTATCAAAATAATGAAGCATGGAACTGGGAGCGGCTGGCCCTGACCCGCGCCCGCGTGGTCGCCGGTGATGCCGATTTGAGCGGCCGGGTCGAGGCAGCGATTGGCGATATTCTCGCCGCCCCGCGCAAGCGCGAGACATTGGCCGCCGATATTACCGATATGCGCCAGCGTCTGCTCGAGCATCAGCCGCAACGCGGGCCGTTCGATATTCGTCGCGGCAAGGGCGGGTTGGTCGAGCTAGAATTTGCCTGTCAGGTTTTGCAATTGGCCAATTGTGTGGACCAGCCGCAGCTCATTGGCGTGCGTAATCTGCAAACGTTGGTCAGCGATTTGCACGGCGCTGGTGTGCTGTCGGCCACCGATTATCAAGCAACGCAGGCGGCGGCGCATTATTTTGCCACCCTGCGTCAAATCGCCAGCCTGTGCCTGCAAGATGATGATGTCGAGCCAGCCCCTGCCATTCAGCAGTTTTTGCTGGAAGCGCTTAATGAGCCGGATATTCAGCGTTTGCGCGATAGTTTGGCGACGCATCGGCAGAATATAGAAGCGATTTTAACCACCACTTTACAAACGCTTTAGGCCATTCAAACCCCGCGCAGGCTCGGCGCCAAGGCCGATGCTTGTTGACCGTGTTTCAAACTAGCGGTAGTTTTTTGCCTCTAGATGTGGAGAGGATCTAATTATGAATTTCGATTTTTCGGATGACCAAAAAATGCTGAAGGATCAAGCGCGCAAGTTTCTTGATGATAAATGCACGCTGGCCGATGTCCGTCAGATTTTGGAGGGTGACGCCAGTCACGACGACGATGTTTGGCAAGGACTTTGCGAATTAGGATTTACCGGTGCGGCTGTTCCCGAAGCCTATGGTGGTTTGGGGCTGGGCGCGCTTGAATTGTGCGTGCTGGCCGAAGAACTGGGCCGCAGCGTGGCGCCGGTGCCGTTCAGCTCGTCAATTTAT
>JAHEIG010000021.1:0-3065 GCA_024639515.1 Rhodobiaceae bacterium
TAGCCGTTCTTGCAATGGTCTTGTCGGGGCCAGCACGGCATCAGTGTGGGCGTTTTCGGCTTCCAAATGGGAGCGGATATCGGCCTGTAGAAGCTCTGGCTGCTTCATCACGGCTTGCCAGTTATCGTCGCGCAACCAAGCATATTCGTCATCGCGGGTGATGCCGTGATGGGTGTCTTGGGCGCTGCGTTTTTCACTGCGTGGGGGTCTTGCGCTAGCCGTTGCGCTGGCGGGTGAGAACGTGGGAAGAGACATGCGGGTTTAAGAGGCGTCTTCGGCGTCGTCTTGCCGCAAGGTCATGGAGTGGCCGTTCATGCAATAGCGCTGGCCGGTCGGTGCCGGACCATCGGGAAACACATGGCCCAAATGGGCGCCACAATTACTGCACACGACTTCCGTGCGGCGCGAGAAAAGCGAATTGTCAGCCCGTTCAGCCACCGCCTCGGCTGCAACCGGCTGGTAAAAGCTCGGCCAGCCTGTGCCACTATCATATTTCGTTTGCGAGGCAAAAAGCGCCTGATCACAGCACACGCAGTGATAGGTGCCAGCCGCCTTGGTGTCCCAATTGGGACCAGTAAAGGCCCGCTCAGTGCCGGCTTGACGCGTGATGTGGAACTGCTCATCTGTGAGCTGCTCACGCCACGCGTCATCCGTTTTCATGACAGGCCAGACGATGTTGTCTTTTTTCCGTGCCATGGGTCTCGACCTTATTCGAACAGCAGGGTCAGGTTTTCGCTGACCAAGGCTGGCATTTCAGAGCCTTCGATTTCGACGACGACTTCTGAGGTGAACAACATGCCACCTGCTTTTGGCTCGGCGCTTTTCAAGGTGACGCGACCGCGCACGTTTGAATTGACTGGCACCATGCCAGTGAAGCGGGTTTTGTTTGAGCCATAGTTAATGCCGCGTGTGACTGATTTGACGCCAGAAATCTGACCCATCAGAACCGGCAGCAGTGACAGTGTCAAAAAGCCGTGGGCAATGGTTGGCATGCCCAGCTCTTTTTGGGTGCGCTCGGCATCCAAGTGAATCCACTGGTGGTCACCTGTTGCATCTGCAAACAAATTGATCCGTTCTTGATCGATTTGCATCCAGTCACTAACGCCGATTTCTTCACCGACGGCGGCCGCGTATTCGGCCAAGTTTTCAAATAATCGCATAGTATTCTCCTTAGATAGGCGCACAGATTACGCCGTAAGTGTTGTTTATACAATCTTCGAGTCGCTATTTCCCCAATAACGATCGCGCACCAGGCGCTTATATAATTTGCCAGTCGCGTGACGCGGCAATTCTTTGTCAAAATCCACTGAACGCGGGCATTTAATGGCTGACAGGCTTTCTTTACAGAAGGCAATCAGTTCTTCTTCCAGCGCGTCACCGGCCAACGCCCAATCAATCGGTTGTACGACGGCTTTGACTTCCTCGCCAAAGTCTTCATTGGGTACGCCAATCACCGCCACATCGGCGACTTTCGGGTGGGTAATCAGCAGGTTTTCGGCCTCTTGCGGGTAAATATTAACCCCGCCCGAGATAATCATAAACGCCTTACGGTCGGTCAGATATAGATAGCCATCCTCATCGACTTTGCCGACATCGCCCAAAGTTGACCAATGAGCGTGTTTCGGGTGGCGGCTTTCGGCGGTTTTGACCGGGTCATTGTGATATTCAAAAGCCACCGTGTCTGGGTCGCCTTCAAAATACACCGTACCGGCTTCACCGACTGGCAGTTCGACGCCTTCTTCATCGCAAATATGGATGATGCCAAGCAGGGCCGAGCCGACCGAGCCTTTATGCGCCAACCATTCTTCTGAGTTGAGCTGGGTGAAGCCATTTCCTTCACTGCCGGCGTAATATTCATAGATGACCGGACCCCACCACTCAATCATTTGCTCTTTCACCGGAATCGGGCACGGCGCAGCGGCGTGAATGGCATATTTCAGGCTTGATACATCATGTTTCTGCCGCGCTTTTTCTGGTAATTTCAACATCCGGACGAACATGGTCGGCACCCATTGGCTGTGAGTGACTTTATATTTCTCAATCAGCGCTAGGCTTTCTTCGGGGTCGAAGTTTTCCATAATCACGCATGTGGCACCCATATGTTGCGCTGCCATGGTGTAGCGCAAGGGCGCGGCATGATAGAGCGGGGCCGGTGAGAGATAGGTCATGTGCTCGTCGAAACCGTAGAGAATCGACACCAGACCCAGCAATGCGTCATTGCCGTCAATTGGGCCGTCGGGCAGGCTGCGGCGAATACCTTTCGGGCGCCCCGTTGTGCCTGATGAATACAGCATATCAAGGCCGCGACTTTCATCGCCAATCGCTTCGCTCGGGTGTTCGTCGCGGGCGGTGACATAATTCTCATAACCGTCAACCGCACCACCCACCATAAACATGCCAGCCATATCCGGCAGCAGCGGCACCAATTTGGCGGCTTCTTCTTTCATATAGTCTGATGTGAAGAGAAATTTGGCGCCACAGTCTTTGACAATATATTCAACCTCTGAGGCGGTCAGGCGCGATGAGACGGCGGTGAAGTAAAGCCCGGCGCGTTGCGCGGCCCAGCAAATTTCGAGAAAATGAACATTGTTATCCATGAAGATGGCCACCCCATCGCCGCGTTTGAGGCCACGGGCGCGGGCTAATTGAGCTACTTGGTTGGATCTGTCATTGAGCTGTTTGTAGGTCACCACTTCTTGCGTGGCGGCCATAATATAGGCTGGTTGATCAGGCCGCTGCACGGCGTGAATATGAGGATGCATCGTAATCTCCCTAATACAATGTTGCTTGCGAAAACTATAAAGATGTGTGAATTTTCGGCAAGTCAAAGATACGTTTAGGGAGACTACAATGAGTGAGTATCAACAAATTAAAACGGAAATTGATGACAATGGTTTGATGATCATTACCTTGCATCGACCCGACGCCATGAACGCTTTTACCGCCCGCATGATGCATGAAGTGGTTGACGCGCTCGACCATGCCGACGCCAATGATGAGGTGAAGGCGATTATCTTCACCGGCCAAGGTGAGCGGGCGTTTTGCGCCGGTGCTGATTTGACGGA
>JAHEIG010000021.1:3075-8307 GCA_024639515.1 Rhodobiaceae bacterium
ACGCCAAGACGAAGGCGGCAAGCCTTCCGTGCGTGGCGAGGATGGCTCGATTAATTGGAGCGCCGAGCAAGTGCGCGATAGTGGCGGCGTCATGACATTGCGTATTTTTGAATGCATTAAGCCAGTGATTGGCGCAATTAACGGCGCATCAGTCGGTATTGGTGTGACCATGCAATTGCCAATGGATGTGCGGATTGCGTCGGATAATGCCCGTTTCGGCTTTGTGTTTGCCCGTCGCGGCATTGTGCCGGAAGCGTGTTCAAGCTGGTTTCTGCCACGTATTGTTGGCATTTCACAAGCTCTACAATGGTGCTATTCAGGCGAGGTTTTCGGTGCCGAAGAAGCGCTGCGTGGCGCCTTGATTAGCGAGATTGTGCCGCAAGCTGATTTATTGGCGCGGGCCAAAGAAATCGCTCTTGTGATGACCGCACAAAGTGCCCCTGTATCGCTGGCGATTACCCGTCAGATGATGTGGCGGATGCTCGGTGCCGACCACCCGATGGAGGCCCATAAAGTCGACAGTAAAGCGATTTACGGGCGTGGCCAGCAAAGCGATGCCAAAGAGGGCGTCATGTCATTCCTTGAAAAACGGCCAGCCGAATTCAAAAACAGCCCGAAATCAGATATGCCAGAATTCTACCCATGGTGGGATGAGCGTAAATATAGCTAGGCGCTAAACCTTAGGCCTCGTCTTCATGCCGGTCGATAACCCAGACCGGCGTGGAGGCGATGAGCCAAAGGGTGAAAAAAATCATCATGCCTGCGAAAATGCCGGTCGCCAGTTGTGGGCCGAGCAGTTCGGTGGCGAAACCAGCGCACATGGCCCCAAGCGGCGCGGCGCCGAGAAAGCCGAGATTGTAAAATGCCAGAACCCGGGCGCGGGCTTGCGCTGGAGCTTCGGTTTGCATAATCGTCCGGCTCATCGCCATATTGACGCCCGCACACAAGCCCCAGCCGGTTACGAAGCCGCACACCATATAGAAATCTGTCGATAGGCTGACCCCGATAAGCGAGAGCGAGCCGACCATCACTGCCAACACCATGGCGCGTCCACGGCGGCGAATAGGGTGGCGGTTTAACAGCACCATTGTGGTGACAATGGTGCCGCCCCAGAAGCAGACATTAACCACAGCGATTTCAAATTGCCCGCCGTCGAAAACATTGCGAATGGTCAGGGGCAACGCCACCATGAAAATACCAATGAAGAAAATCCCCACCGATAGGGTCGAGAAGAAAACCGGATAAAGCCGCTTCGACTCAATGACGATATGATAGCCGGTGCGCCATCCGCGATCGTGGACATGGTTGGGGTCGTCTTCATCTGTGGTTTTTTCAAGCGGCGGCAAGCTGGGCAGGAATAGGGTGGCGACCAAGCCGATGAGAATGGCTAAGGTTTGAAGCGCCAATAGCGCCCATGGGCCAGCCAAGGATGCAGCGGCACCAGCCAAAATAAAGCCGAGCAATTGAGCACTAAATTGCGTGATCAGCGCCATCATCACGGCGCTTTGAATGTCTCGACTGGTCACTCGGGTCAATAAAGCGTCGCGCGTCGGCATGGCAAAAGACGACAGCAGACCCACGCTGAGGGCGAAAATAATCAGATGCACATAAGCCAATTGATCGAAATAGACAAGCCAGCCAAGCGCCATCGGCGGCAGGGCGGCGAGAATGTGAATCACCAGCAGCACGGTGCGTGCATTGGTTTTATCGGCTAGCGAGCCGGCATAGAGCAGCAATAGTAATTGCGGTATGGAGAGGGTCATTTGCACAATCGCCAATTCATTGGCCGATACGCCCAAGACGATAATCGCCAGAGTTGGGATCATTACAAATTGCAGACCCATGGACGAAAACCACGAGCCGACGCCGAACAGATAGGCGGCAAGCGGGCTGATCATGGATTTAGATGCGCCCGAACCAGTCGGCGGCGAATTGGTGTGATGTGACATACTCTTCCCTATAACAACGGGTAGTATAGATGGCGTGGGGCACGAAAGCTATTGCCGGTTTTATCGGCCTAGCGTTCTGTTTTGATGGCGGTCAGATTTGACCAATAGTCTTCGGCTGACTGATTGATGATTTGTTTCAGGGCGGGGGTTGGTACATAAAGCTCAGAGCGGCCAATGCGCTGATTGAACTCGATATAACCGAGGGTGACGAAGCGCTGTAGCGAGGCCCGCACTGTGCCATAAGCACGGCCCGTCAGTTCGACGATATTTTTTGTCACGGTCGCCCGGCTAAATTAATGATCAAATTAGTGCTGTTGCGCTTGAGTGCGTTTTACGGCCTTTAGACCGCCAGCGACGCGGCGGCGTCGTTTCGGATACGCCGTACCATCGCCTGAAACCCGTTGGAGCGTTGGGGGGTCAGATGCTCACCAAGGCCGAGCTTGTCAAACGCTGCTTTGGCATCAAAGGTCACGATTTCATCGGCTGTTTTGCCGGAGAATAAATCTAGCAAAATCGCCACCAGACCGCGTACAATATGGGCGTCGCTATCGCCACGGAAAATCATCTTGTCGCCATCGTGCTCAGTGACCAGCCAAACCTGACTAACGCAGCCCGGCACTTTATAGGCGTCGCTATGCTCTGCCTCGCTCAACGGGGTCAACGCATTGCCCAATTCGATAATATAGCGATAGCGGTCTTCCCAGTCGTCAAATAGGGAGAGGTCATCAAGTAGGGTTTCTAAAGACATGTCATTTCCTTGCTGGTGTGTAAATTAGGGCGTGACTGGTGATTGTGCAAGGGGGCGCGGGTGAGACAAAACACCCCCACGGCGGGCAAAACGCCGCTGATATAGGATTTTGCCGCGCATCATGCTATGGCGATAGGATGACATGGCGTGTGAAGTCAGAGATTTATATTCAAGCCTTGGTGCGGCGTGTATATGCGGCGCAGGCGGCGGCTTATGTGGTGCGGCGTGGCGATAGCGATGCTGGCGGCATGCTGATACGGATAAATCGGCTTGACGGATGCTCTGGCATTTTGACAATGTTTACCGATATGCAAGGCGAGCGCGGCTGGCGCGTGTCGCTGGCAGCGTCAACGCCAGACCAAGAAGTTGAAGCGTTTTTAGAGAGAGAAGTGGCGCGCGATCCTGATGTCTGGATTGTCGAAATTGAAGACACGGAAGGGCGGCGCTTTTTGGAAGAAAAAATAGACGGGGCGTGGGAATGAACCCGACGCGGGAGATGGGTAAAATACAATGCAGGAAATGTTGAGCAACTTAATCAGCCTCATCAATGAGGTGTGGCAGGCCGGATCATTTGGTCTCGGGGCCGGTAATCTTCTCGGTGCCTTATTGGTATTTTTGGTGTTCGCCGTCATGCGCGGCCTATTCACCCGCTTCGTGCTGAAAGCCGCTGAACGCTTTACCCAACGCACAGAAACTCAGATTGACGACATGCTGCGCGAAGCGGTTGAACGCCCGCTCAAGTTTTTCTTTCTGGTATTGGGCGTGTTCTTCGCCCTCGAAGTGCTTGAGCTATCGGGCTTGCCACAAGAATTGGCCAATAAGGCGATGCGTAGCTTGATTGCCATCTCTATTTTCTGGACAATTTACGCCGCCTGCGCGCCGCTCGCCTTTGCCATGAAACGGATTGAGGATGTGCTGTCGCGCGAGATTGTCTCATGGCTCATCACGATTTTGCGTTGGGGCATTGTGCTGACCGGCTTTGCCACTGTGTTGCAAACATGGGGCATTCAGATTGCGCCGATTATTGCCGGCTTTGGTTTGTTTGGTGTGGCGGTGGCGCTGGGGGCGCAGGATTTGTTCAAAAACCTGCTCGGCGGAGTTTCTATCTTGCTCGAAAAGCGCTTCAAAATTGATGATTTGATTTCCGTTGAGGGCACGGTGCAGGGCGTGGTCGAGCATATTGGGTTTCGTTCAACGCGGGTGCGTCGCCTCGACAAAGTACCGGTGACAGTGCCGAATTATCTGTTTGCCGATAATGCGCTGATTAATTTCACCGAGCGCTCACACCGCCGGATTTATTGGAAGATTGGCCTCGAATATAGCTCGACCAAAGAGCAAATGCGCCAGATCCGCGACGAGATTATGGCTTGGCTCAAGGCCAATGACAATTTCATGCAAGGCGAGGAGCTGCCGAGCCAAGTTTTTGTCGACAGCTTTAATGATAGCTCGATTGATATGATGGTGTATTGCTTCACCACCGATAAAGAATGGGAACCATATCTCGCCGACAAGCAAGATTTGGCTTATGCCATTAAAGACATTGTGGAAGGGGCAGGGACGGGCTTCGCTTTCCCAAGCCGGACGATTTATCATCAAGCCGTCAGTGGATTGGATGCGCCGGAAATCTTCACGCCGCCAAAAGAAAAAGACTAGAGACTCTCAGCTTTGATTTTAAGGCCCGTGGCGGCGCCACAAAATACCGCGCTGCTGGTCAGCGGCTGGCTGATAGGCGTCGCTTAATTCGCCCAAGGCTTGGGTGAACTCATCGAGCGAAATCTTCGCGTCAATTTCAAAAGCATTGATACCGCAGCGGGCCATGGCTTGCCATTGGTCGTGCAAGACGTCGCCTGTGGCGCGAATCTCACCGGCAAAGCAAAGCTCTTGGCGAAGGATGCGGGCTGATGAAAAGCTGCGTCCATTGCGGTAAATCGGAAATTCCAGGGCCACTACCTGCAGCATATCGAGAAATGGCGCGACGCGGTGAATGTCTTCACCCTGTTTCTCACCGGCGCGAATAATCACACCAAGAGGCGCATTGCGCTGGCGCAAGCTGTCGCTTTCGGCTTCGAGGCGGTCGAGCGAGATAATGCTCGGCGTATCGTCCAGTCCGGCGTCCTCATCAAGATAGCTCCAGATATTGTCGGCTGCTTGGGCGTCGATAATCAGTTGGCGGTTACTCCGCATAGAGACGCTCCTTGAAAGGTTGCATACCGACGCGGCGGTAGGTGTCGATAAAGCGCTCATCATCTTGGCGCATGTCGATATAGCTGGTCACCAAAGTCTCAATCGCGTCGACAATGGTGTCTTCGGTGAAGGCGCGGCCTGTGATGTCGCCGAGACTGGCGTTTTCATCTGCCGAGCCGCCCAATGAGATTTGATAGAACTCAGTGCCTTTTTTGTCGACGCCGAGAACACCAATATGGCCCACATGGTGGTGGCCGCAGGCATTGATGCAGCCAGAAATTTTCACTTTCAGCTCGCCAATATCATATTGCCGCTCGAGGTCTTGGAAGCGGTTTGATATTTCTTGCGCCA
>JAHEIG010000021.1:8317-8697 GCA_024639515.1 Rhodobiaceae bacterium
GCGCCAGCGGAATAGAGCGGGCATTGGCAAGGTCGCAATAATCTAGACCCGGGCAGGCAATGGCATCGCTGATCATGCCGATATTTGGCGTCGCCAATTGATTGGCCGCCAGCACATGATAAACCGCTTTCAAATCATCGCGCTTCACATGCGGCAAGGTCAGGTTTTGCTCATGGGTGACGCGCACTTCATCGAAAGAATAGGTTTTGGCCAGCTCGGCCACCGCATCAATTTGCCCATCGGTGGCATCGCCCGGCACGCCGCCAATCGGTTTCAGCGAGATATTAACAATGGCATAGCCGTCCTTTTTGTGGTCGACGACATTGGTGTTGACCCAGTGGTCAAAGGTTTTGTCGGCTTGGCGCGCCTCGGCCAGCGCA
>JAHEIG010000026.1 GCA_024639515.1 Rhodobiaceae bacterium
CGAAAATGTAGGCGAAACATTTGATGGCGGCGCTGTTGAAATCTCGGGTCTCGAATTGGTGGCGTCTAATGAGCTGCAAATCGGTGGTCTGAGCTTGCCAACAACCTTGACCTACACTTTCACTGATACTGAGTTCCAGTCTTCCTTTAATGCGTCGCTTTACGAATTGTGGGGTGAGGTGACAGCCGGTGACGAGCTGCCTTATGTGCCAGATCATCAAATCAGCCTGAATATCGAAACCACAATCGACGCATGGGACTTTACCACGCGGCTGAAATACAAGTCTGAACAACGGACAGCCGCGGGGCAGGGTAGCATCCCTTCTAAAGAGAAAATTGGCAGCATTTTCGTCACTGATTTGGCCGCCTCTCGGATGATTAGCGAGCAAACAAGCCTGAACATCTACATCAACAATCTGTTCGATGAAGAATATGAGGTATCGCGTCATCCTGACGGTCTGCGGCCTGGCGCGCCGCGGAGCTTTGCAGTCGGCCTGTCCAGCACGTTCTAGACATAAGACAATCCCCCTGAGCACCACCGTTACAATGTGACGGTGGTGTTTTTGTTTGTGCATTTAGCGCTAGGAGGCGCGGTTTTTTTCTTTACTATCGGCCCATAAGAAAAAGAATACTCATGAACGATATACATCAGAAAATAAAAACGCGCTGTTTGAACCGAGGCGAATTTGAGGGCAGGGGCTGCTGGGAGGTAAGTGTCGATTTGGCCCAACTGGTCTCTAGAAGCAACCGAAGGGGGCACCATCGCGCTGGTCAAAGATGACGACACGATAATAATCGACATTCAAAATAACTCACTGGAGCCGGAGGTCACTCCAGAGGCCTTACACCGAATACACGCCAACCTGCATAAGAAATTTGGCAAGCATTGGGTCGTCGCACACTCACGTCAACGCACTATTTCAAAAGCCCTGCAAGCTTATGCGCATTTTGCTACCAGTGCCTCCGAAGTCGCGATGAGCAAAATTTGAATGGAGGTGCTTGTAAATCTTGCAGGGTTTTGCGGCCCAGTTTTCTGTGCTTTTGAAATTGACTTTGCGGGGCGGATAAGGGAACACTTGCTGGGTGTCAGGAGGAGTACAGTATGAGTTCAAGTGTAGTGAAAACCCCGGTTGAAATTTTGGATCAGGCGCCGATGCGATGGCGACAATGGCTGGTTGTCACGATATGTATTATGGGGATGGCGATTGACGGCTATGACGTGATGTCGATCTCGCTTGCGGCCGCTGGGATGAGCCAAGAATGGGGCTTGTCAAAGGCTGAACTTGGGTTTCTCCTACCACTGGAATTTCTCGGCATGGCGGTGGGGCTGATATTCATTGGCTCCATGACCGACCGGCATGGCCGCCGGTTGGTGTTTCTGCTGTGCTTATTGGTAATCTCGCTAGGCATGGCGGCGTCGGGTTATGCGCCGAATAAAGAAGTGCTGGCGACGACGCGGGTTTTCACCGGCATCGGCATTGGCGGCATGTTGGCCACGGGCACCGCATTGTCGTCGGAATATAGTAACGCCAAAAACCGTGGGCTGACGGTTATTCTCGTCGCCGGTGGCTATACATTTGGTATTTTTCTGGCCAGTATAATAGCCGCGCCGCTGCTGACACATTATGACTGGCGGTCGATTTTCTTGTTCGGCTCGTTGGTCAGTGCTTTCTTTATCCCGTTGGTGTATTTTCTTGTGCCCGAGTCGATTGGCTTTTTGGAGCGTCGGCGTCCGGCCGGAGCCGAACAGCGTATCGCCAAAACACTTCATCAAATGGGTCATGATGAGGGCTTTGAAATGGCTTCCCATGAGGCCGAAGTGGAGAGCGTCTCGCCAATGCGCCTGTTTGAAGGCAAAACCGCTCGAATTACCTTTGTGATGATTGCCTGCTATCTGGGCAATATTCTGACCTATTATTACTTTGTCAAATGGATGCCACCGGCCGTCACCGATATAGGTTATTCGGCGATTGAGGGCACCGAAGTACTGGCGATGATTAGCGTTGGCGGCCTCACTGGCTCGATTGCTATCGCCATTCTGTCGCGCTTTTTCTTGCTCAAGCGCCTAATGTTGATTGCTCTGATTGGTAGTGCCGCATCAGTTGCCGCCTTCCCCATGTTTACCGGCTCGCTCGATAGCATGCTGCTGGCTGGCGGCGTTGCTGGTTTCTTCTTATTCGCTGTGATTGGTGGCTCGATTGGGCTGTTTGCCCAGAGCTTCCCGGCCGCTGTGCTCGGCTCGGGCGTAGGCGTGGTGCTCGGCACCGGACGCGGCGGCGCGGTGGTCGGCCCGTGGGTTGGCGGCCTGCTGTTCGCCGCCGGTATGGGCCTGTCATCGGTCTCAATCATCATGGCCGCCGGCTCATTCCTCGCCGGTATCTCGCTGCTGTTCCTGCCCCGCGAGTAGAGACCAGCAACGGCGCCAAACCGGCCCTTGGCTGTTTGTCATAGAAACTATCAGATCTGAAGAATATGAATGGCGGAGAGAGGGGGGGGGGACCCTAGGGAGTTTTTGCGCACAACGATTTTCGAGGCCGCCCCGTTCAAACACGCTGGCAACTTTCCAGATAGCGGCTTTTAGATAGCTGTAAAAGCAGTGTAAGTACACTCGCCCGCCGGCCATTGGCTAGTGGTAGTGTATGATGTTGGTTTTCTGTATGCGAAAATGGCTAACGCTGTCAATTTTTCGCAAAATCGGCGTAAGGCTGATTTGGTATATCTGCAAAATGGTGCACAAAGTCAAAAATCGGCGGGTAATTATGCGTCGGCTGTTTCTGTGAAACGGCAAAAAAATTTCAATCTTGCAGGCTGAATTCTAACTTTATTTCTTTTTTACCCTTGGCTTCGTTTTTGGCTGGTGGCGCCTACGGAGTTAGTCGTAAAAATAATGGGTAGGCAATTTAAGAGGACCGATATGGCCAAAACGTCAGCAGCAAAAAGCAAAAAGAAACCGCCTAAGAGGGCGACTGGAAAATCCTCGGCGAAACCCAAAAAATCGGCAATCGCTAGGCTTGATGCCACGGCGTTGACCGATATATGGCGCGATATGGCGCGAATTCGACGGTTTGAGGAGCGCTGCGGGCAAGTTTATGCGATGGGGCAAATTGGCGGCTTCTGCCATCTCTATATCGGCCAAGAAGCGGTGGTTGTCGGCTTGCAGAAAGTTGCGCAAAACGGCGACCAAGTGGTCACTGGCTATCGCGACCACGCGCATATGCTGGCCTGCGGCATGGACGCTAAACGTGTCATGGCCGAGCTGACCGGCCGCGCCGATGGCTATTCCGGCGGCAAGGGTGGCTCGATGCATATGTTCTCGATTGAGAAGAATTTCTATGGCGGGCACGGTATTGTTGGGGCGCAAGTGCCGATTGGCACGGGCTTGGCGTTCGCCAATCGCTACCGCGACAATGACAATATCTCGTTCACCTATTTCGGTGACGGGGCGGCCAATCAGGGGCAGGTCTATGAAGCCTTTAACATGGCCAAGCTATGGCATTTGCCCTGCGTTTATGTGATCGAAAATAACCGCTACGCTATGGGCACATCGATTGACCGCGCCTCGTCGCAAACCGACTTGTCGCAGCGCGGCGCCAGTTTTGATATTGACGGCGAGCAAGTAGACGGTATGGATGTCGAAGCTGTCTATGAGGCCGGACAACGCGCCGCCAAACGGGTGCGTGCGGGCAATGGGCCATATATTCTCGAAATGCTGACCTATCGCTATCGCGGCCATTCGATGTCGGATCCGGCGAAGTACCGCAAGCGCGAGGAGGTCGATAAAGTCCGCAGTGAAACCGACCCGATTAAAATTTTCGAAAGCCGTCTCATCGAGCGCGGCATAATGAGCGAGGCGGATATCAGGGCCGAGCGCGAGACCATCAAAGGAGATATTGAAGCCGCAGTCGACTTCGCGCTGGACAGCCCGCTGCCGGCCGAAAGCGAACTGACAACCGATGTGCTGGCACCCGCCGAGGAGGTCTCCAATGGCCATTAAGATTCTCATGCCCGCTTTGTCGCCGACCATGGAGACAGGCAAAATCGCTCAATGGCTAGTTAGCGAGAATGACGCGGTGGCGTCGGGCGATATTCTGGCCGAAATCGAAACCGATAAAGCGATTGTCGAGCTGGAAGCGATTGATGATGGGGTGATTGGCAAAATTCTGTTCGAAGCCGGGCCAGATTTGATTGATGTGAACAAACCAATCGCCGTGCTGTTGGCCGATGGCGAAGATGCCTGCGCGGTCGCGGCGGCACTTGATGAGGGCGCAGCTCCCGCCGCCAGTCAACCCGAGGCCAGCCAACAAGATGCTGGCCCTGAGGTGCCGTGCACCAAAGATGAAGCACTGGCGGTGCCGGCAGTGGTTGAGACCGCTGTCGCGCAGGTCGAGAGCGCGCCTGATATTGTTCTGCCAGAGGGCACGCCGTTTCGCGAAATCGCCATGCGCGAAGCGCTGCGTGATGCGCTGGCAGAAGAAATGCGCCGCGACGACGATGTTTTCATCATGGGCGAGGAAGTGGCTGAATATGAGGGGGCTTATAAAGTCACCCAAGGTCTGCTTGATGAGTTTGGCGGCAAGCGGGTGATTGATACACCGATTACCGAACACGCCATTGCTGGTCTCGGTGTTGGGGCTGCCTTTGCCGGTCTCAAGCCGGTGATTGAGTTCATGACCTTTAACTTCGCCATGCAGGCGATTGACCAGATTATCAACAGCGCGGCGAAAACCCGCTATATGTCTGGCGGCCAGATTAGCTGCCCGATTGTTTTCCGTGGCCCCAATGGTGTGGCGTCGCGTGTGGCGGCGCAGCATAGTCAGGATTATTCGTCTTGGTACGCGCATATCCCGGGGCTGATTGTGCTCAGCCCGTCAAACGCCGCCGACGCTAAGGGGCTGTTAAAGGCGGCGATACGCGACCCTAATCCGGTGGTGTTTCTCGAACACGAATTGCTCTACGGCCAAACCGGCGATGTGCCGGATTATGATGATTTCGCTTTGCCGATTGGCCGCGCCCATATCGCGCGATCTGGCAGCGATGTGACGCTGGTCAGCTATGCGCGCGGTGTCTCGGCTTGTCTGCAAGCCGCCGATGCGCTGGCCGAGATTGGTTTGCAGGCGGAGGTGATTGATTTGCGCAGTCTGCGCCCGCTCGATGTGGCGACAGTGGTGGCCTCGGTCGAGAAAACCAACCGCATGGTGACGGTAGAGGAGGGCTGGCCGATTTGCAGCATTGGCTCGGAGCTGGCAGCGCAAGTGCAACGCCGCGCCTTTGACGCGCTGGACGCACCGATTGAAAGCATTACCGGTGCCGATGTGCCAATGCCTTATGCCGAAAACCTTGAACGCCTTGCCTTGCCGCAAGTCGAGCAGATTGTCGAAGCGGCCAAACGGGCGGCGTATTTCCGCGATCAGGTGGCCTAAATGAGCCTCTCGCAACCCGGTCTCAAAGCCTCGCCTTTGGCGCGCTTTATGGCGCAACAGCAGGGGCTGGATTTAACCCAGCTATCCGGCAGCGGCCCCGATGGACGCATCATTAGGCGCGATATTGAGGCGGCGCTAAAAGCCCCGCGCCCGGTTACCCCTGAGCTGGTGGCGCAACCGGTGGCCGCCGCCAATCCGGCGATTATGCCGCCCTTGGCCGATGCCCGCGCCTATTACGCACCCGAAAGCTATGACGAGATCAAACTCGACGGCATGCGCGCCGCCATCGCCACGCGGTTGACCCAATCGACCCAGCAAATTCCGCATTTTTACCTGACCATGGCCCTGCCAATGGATGCGCTGATGGCCTATCGCGGGCGGGTTAATCAGGCCTTGGCCGAGAAGGGCGAGAAAATATCGCTGAATGATTTGCTGGTCCGTGGCGTCGCCTTGGCGCTGATGGAAGTACCGGAGGTCAATGTTTCATTTGCCGGAGACGCGATTTTGCAGCACCACCACGCCGATATTGGTGTCGCCGTGGCGCTTGATGACGGGCTGATCACGCCGATTGTCAGCCAATGCGACGAGAAACCAATCCGCGCCATCGCCGCCGAAATTAAAGATTTGGCAGCTCGGGCAGCAGAAAAACGCCTAAAGCCATCGGAATATGAAGGCGGAAGTTTTTCAGTGTCCAATCTCGGCATGTTCGGGGTTGAGCAATTCACCGCCGTGATAAACCCGCCGCAAGCCGCCATCCTCGCCGTCGGCGGGCTGAGCCGCAATGGCCGCCTGCAAGACGACGTCTATGTCGAGGAACATGAAATGCGGGTGACCCTGTCATGCGACCACCGCGCCATTGATGGGGCCGTCGGTGCCCGCTTCCTGGCGGCGTTGAAAGATTATGTCGCGCATCCGCTTTTGCTAGCGCTTTAATTCAGCTCTATTCGAGAGCGCTCGTCGCCTGATTTTCGGTATCCGACATGTTTCCCGTATCCGACATGGCGGTCTCGACATCAAACACTTCGACCACCCCTTCATTGACCGGATTCAGCTCAAGATAACGCTCGCGCAATCTTTTCATCCGCATCTTGTCTTCATAGCGCAGGGCGGAAAACCCAAAGCCTGTCAGCGGGTCGCCCGAGGCCAGCGCATCCGCCGGCAGCTCGGCGGTAATCGAGCCAATAATCTGCGCCTGCGCCGACGCGCCAAACAACACCACCGCCACCACGGCACCCAACGCATGTTTGCCTAATGTCATCATGAATTCCCCATCTAGCAGCAGACTAGCATTGCTGCACACTATCTCAAGCCCTGCTTTTACCCAAACGGAGGGCGGCGGGGACATTTTCTAGCGCCTAATGCAACCGCTGGTTGGTAGTGCCCGCGCCGCATTGATAGAAAAACGGATGGCGGAGAGGAAGGGATTCTCCGCCCAAATACTTTATACCATTGATAAACAATAATAAAAATGTTATGTTACCTCTTCTTAGGGGTAATTATTAGGGGTAAAATGGCCTTAATTAATCAAAATGGTACTTGGCATGCAGAGTTAACCATACCTAAAGACGTCCGCCAGGTATTGGGTAAGCGCAAGTTCAGAAAAAGTATGGGGACCAGCAACAAGAATGAGGCTGAAAGGCAGTCTCAGTTTGTTATTGCCAGGTGGAAGGAGCATATCGCTGTCGCAAGAGGTAAGGGCGGTGACGTAAGTTTCTATCGTGAGATGTATAACAACACCTCGGATGAGGGCAAGGACGTGCTTGAGGAAATGTTCGCAGAGGTTGTCGTAGATGATTATGGCAAGGCTCACGCCAGTCAATTATCGCCAAGCCAACTCAAGAACTCTCAGGAAGCCTTTCAGCTTATGACAGGCAAGGAAACAAGGACTGATATTTACATTGATGAGTGGTTGTCTGGCTGGGACGTAAAGCTCCAAACAATGAACCAGGGTCGCCGATACGTGGAGGCAATGGCTCTGAAGTTTCCAGTTGTGTCGATGCTGACCAGAAAAGTTGTGAAGGCCTGGTACAAGGAGCTTCAGGAAGAAAAGGGTATTACCGTCAAAACCTTCAATGGTAGGCTGTCTCCTTGCAAGGGCTACTGGAGCTATCTGCAAGACAAAGGTGTGGCTAGTGAGGCTTTAAACCCGTTTGACGGCCTTGGTCTTAGAGACAAGAAAAGAGATGTAGTCCGACAGCCATTTACAGTTCTCGAAATACAGAAGCTCTTCGCCCATCTAAAAGCTCAGAGTAACCAGGACCCGCAGCTATTCCAATTGTTTACGCTGGCTATCTATACGGGGGCTAGGATTGAGGAGCTATGCAGCATCAAAACAGACGAGGTAGGAGATGGGTATCTTGAAATATCTAACTCCAAGACTTTTGCAGGTGTGCGGCAAGTGCCTATTCACCCTGAAATTATTGATGCTGTCGCCGCAATGAAGATGGCGAGTGAAGATGGTTATTTGCTTAGCGGCTTGGACGGTAAGGCTAATCAATATGGGAGCAGGTGTTCCAGAAAATATAACTGCTGATATACTTGGTCATGAAAAGCAGACCATAACCTACGGTATATATAGTGGTGGAACTAGTCTTGAGCAGAAGACACAGGCTATTTTGCAACTCTCATATCGGTAAAACATAAGCTAGTTCTCCGCTTGCAGTAAGTGGTAAACTGTCCAACTGAGATGCCATGCTGGTCTTCAATAAAAATTACTTTTAAATAAGGTTTTCTTACTGCAACCTCTGAGCTGCGTCTAAGAAAAGAAAAACATAGTTACTAAGAAAAATAAGGATGCCAAATAGCCAGCGTGAAATGTGAATTTCTTTGCATTCCAACTCGGTCCCAGCGCTCATATCCCAACTATTCTTTCCGTATTTTTTATAATTCTTAAACCCGGCGTACATAGTGAATAGATTAAAAAGCGGATAGCCAGCCGCCATGCCTCGGTACCAAACAAGCAATCCTCTTTTTATAGCAGGAAGTGCAGTCTCGGTATTCGGGAAGCTTAGGTTTATGCCCATTATTTTTTTTCCGATGGTAGTTTTGAAGCTAGCGAGACATGAAATTTCATAGAACAAACACATGTTTATAGCCAAAACACCCACGAGAATATCGCTGCTCGCTATCGTTTCAAAAACACCTTC
>JAHEIG010000002.1 GCA_024639515.1 Rhodobiaceae bacterium
TGCCTGCACCTTACGATTTTACAGAGGTTAAGACTTGCGGCGTAGCGTCGCACAGATTAGGAAAAGGAACGCTAAGTGGCAAGCGTTGCGAATCTTAGGGTTGTTTAACGGAGAGAACATGTCAGGCACCGATACGGGGGCGAAAAACCCCATCATTCTCATACCTGCGCGCATGGCATCAATGCGATTGCCAAATAAGCCAATGGCCTCAGTGGCTGGCCAGCCAATGATTGTGCAGGTCTGGAAACGGGCCATGGAAGCCGATTGCGCCCGTGTGGTGGTGGCCGCTGCCGAACAAGAAATTGTCGAGGCGGTCAGCGATGCAGGCGGTGAAGCGATTTTAACCGACCCTGACTTGCCATCTGGCTCTGACCGTATCCATCAGGCGTTGATGCGAGTCGACGGCGAAGGCGCGCATGACGCGATTATCAATTTGCAGGGCGATTTGCCCAATCTCGACCCCAAACATGTGCAAACCGTGCTGGATATTCTGCCCGGCTTCCACATTTCCACTCTGGTGGCAGAAATCTCGTCGCCAGAAGAACGCGACAACCCGAATGTCGTGAAAGCGGTTCTTTCTATGGCCCCCGGGGCGACATCTGGCCGGGCGCTATATTTCTCGCGCGCTGCTGTGCCAACTGGCGAGGGCGTGCATTATCACCATATTGGGATTTATGGCTATCAACGCTGGGCGTTGGAGAAATTTGTCTCTTTGGCCCCCTCACCGCTGGAAAAACGCGAGCGCCTTGAGCAATTGCGGGCCTTGGAGGCGGGGATGAATATCTCAGCCGCATGTGTCGAGACCGTGCCGGTCGGGGTCGATACACAAGCTGATCTAGAGCTTGCTGATCGTTTGTTAAGCGGTCAGAATTAGCCGCGTCGAAGATTGTGAAGACTGTATAGAATAGGAATTTCATTGATGGCGAAAATAGCATTTCAAGGCGAAGCGGGCGCCAATTCGCATATTGCCTGCCAACGGCTGTATCCCGATATGGAGGTGCTGCCCTGCGCGACCTTTGACGACGCTTTCACCCATTTGCGCGATGGCGATGTGTCGCTTGCCATGCTGCCAATTGAAAACACCGTTGCCGGACGGGTGGCAGATATTCACCGCCTGCTACCGGGCGGCGGGCTGTATATTATCGGCGAGTATTTCATGCGGATTAACCATTGTCTGCTGGCCCTGCCGGGCACTCAAGAGGCCGAGCTGACCCATGTGCACAGCCATGAAATGGCACTCGGTCAGTGCCGCAATGTGATTGCCGAGCTTGGCCTGACGCCGATGGTGGCGGCTGATACGGCCGGTGCGGCGCGCGATTTGGCGGCGGCGCAAACCACCCATCACAGTGCCATTGCCAGTGAATTGGCGGCCGAGATTTATGGCCTCGATGTGTTGCGCAAAAATATCGAAGACAGTAGTACCAACACCACCCGGTTTTTGGTGATGTCGGCCTCGCCCGATGACGCTGAGCCTGATGATGGCGATGTGATTACCAGTTTCATTTTCCGTGTGCGCAATGTGCCAGCCGCGCTGTACAAAGCCTTGGGCGGGTTCGCCACCAATAATGTCAATATGACCAAGCTTGAGAGCTATCAGCCAAATGGGTTTTTGGCGACCCAGTTCTATGCCGATATTGAAGGCCACCCGCAAAGCGAGCCAGTGCGCCTCGCACTTGAGGAATTGAATTTCTATTGCTCCGAAATGGATATTCTCGGCGTCTATAAAGCCGCCCCTGAACGGGCCGACTTGCAGGACAAATAAGGCCTAGCGGCCTTTACCGAAGGCTTTCATCAACTGAAAGGCAATGGCCATTTCTGGTGGCACGCCGAGCGGGCCATTGCCCGCCATGGAGCTTTGCACATCAGCCCGCGACACCCATTTGGCGTCTTCCAATTCATCGTCGCCCATATTGATTTCGCGGGTTTGCGCCTCGGCCATGCAGCCAATCATCAAAGAGCCGGGGAACGGCCATGGCTGGGTGCCGATATAGCTGACGCTGTTAATCTCGATACCGGCTTCTTCCATTAATTCACGCGCCACGGCTTCTTCAATGGTCTCGCCCGGCTCCATAAAACCGGCTAGGGCGGAAAACATATTTTCCGGCCAGCCCTTTTGCCGCCCAATCAGGCAGTCGTCGCCATGCGTCGCGAGCATAATCACCACCGGATCGGTGCGCGGGAAGTGCTCGCTCTGGCAAGCCCCGCAAATGCGCTTATAGCCGCCTTCTTTAATCTCGCTGGCTTGTCCGCATTGGGCGCAGAAACCGTGTCGCATGTTCCAATCGAGCATGCCTTTGGCTTGCGCCAGAATTGCCAGCTCAGTGCGTGGCATATCGCCAATGGCGGCCAATGCGCGCAAATCTTCAAACACGCCGAGACCTTTGAACGGGCCCATATCTTCAGGGTTGCTCATATGGCTGATATCGACCGCAAAAAGAGGTTTGCCGCGCCGGTTCAGCCCGAGAAACACGACCAGCGAATCGGGACGCAACTGATCGCCAAAGGCAGCGCGTGGCAACCAGCCGACATCGCGGCCTTCGCCCGGGGCGATTTCCGGCAAGACCAGCGGGGCGAGCCGCCACATCGGCACCAAAAGGGCGGTGTCGCTGGCGAATTGCCCGGCCAACCATTGTTCATCGCCGCGCAAATGACCGGCTCGGTCGAGCGGGTTATTGGCGAACATAATCGGATTTTCTGGCAAGGCCATGATGGTCTCCTTCAAGGCGGGGGAATATGAGTACAAAATGGCTCTAAATCTGCCACGGGCAATGCAAACGGGCAAGCGATAGCGATAAATTCCTCACTTTAGTCACAAACATCTGTCGACAAAGCAGATAAGGGGCTGTCGTCGTCGCCTCTGTCTGTTATATTGGCGTTGGGAGATTGGCGGCAGACGTATCCCTCGCCAACCGGGTCAGGTCCGGAAGGAAGCAGCCCTAACGAGGTCGGTGCGGGTTGCCTGTCCAGTCTCCCACCTTCACGCCAGCGCGCAAGCAGGGCGCGTGTTCGACAGCGCGTAGTAATAGGGAACCGCGAGCCACGATGACTTCTGAAGATGACAAGCAGGCTTTGGCCGATGAGGGACCGCAAATCAGCGACGACGCGCCCGGTTTCGACATGCTTGCTGATGCTGATGAAGAAAACCATGTCGCCGCCAGGCAGAGTTATCAGGTACTGGCGCGCAAATATCGGCCGCGCAATTTTGACGATTTAATTGGCCAAGAGGCCATGGTGCAAACGCTGACCAATGCGTTTGATTCGGGACGGGTGGCGCATGCCTTTATGCTGACCGGAGTGCGCGGGGTCGGTAAAACCACCACGGCGCGTATTTTGGCGCGGGCGCTGAATTATCACACCGCCGACAATGACGCCCCATCGATGGATTTGTCGAGCATGGGCACGCATTGCGAAGCGATTATGCAAGGCACTCATGTCGATGTCATTGAGATGGATGCGGCCTCGCGCACTGGCATTGGTGATATCCGTGAGATTATCGAGAATGTCCGCTATATGCCGTCGTCGGGACGCTATAAAATCTATATTATTGACGAAGTGCATATGCTCTCCAAAGCGGCCTTTAACGGCCTGCTGAAAACGCTGGAGGAGCCGCCGGAACACGTCAAATTCATTTTCGCGACAACCGAAATCCGGCAAGTGCCGGTGACTGTGCTGTCGCGCTGTCAGCGTTTTGATTTGCGCCGTCTGGGGCCGGATGACACGCATAAATTGCTCGATAAAGTTTGCGCCGCAGAAGCGGTGAGCGTGCCCGAAGATGCACTAACGCTGATTGCCCGCGCTGCCGATGGCTCGGCCCGTGATGCGCTGTCGCTGCTCGATCGGGCGCTGGCCCATATCGACCCCGCGCAAGGCAATAGTGACGGGCTAACCGCCGACACTATGCGCTCCCTCTTGGGGCTGGCCGATAGAGGCCGGGTGTTTGATTTGTTCGACATGATGATGAGCGGGCAAGTGCCCGAAGCGCTGGCTGAGTTTGAAGCGCAATATAATATGGGCGCCGATCCGGCGATTATTCTGGCCGATTTGGCCGAGCTGACGCATTGGCTGACGCGGTTAAAATTCGTTGAAGCGGCGGGCGATGATGTGACCTTCTCGCAAGCCCTGCGCACGCGTGGCCAACAAGCCGCCGAAACGCTGTCGACGCGGGTTTTGTCGCGGGCCTGGCAGGTGCTGTTGCAAGGCCTTGACGAAACCCTGCGGGCCGGCAATCCACGCGCGGCGGCGGAAATGGTGCTCATACGCATGGCGCATTTGGCCGATGCGCCAACGCCTGAAGAATTGATGAAACAATTGGAAACCGCACCGGCGGGCACCCCGAGTGTTGCACCGGCGGCATCTGCGCCAGCAACTGGCGCGCCGCAGGCGTCTGCCGCGCCGAGTGGCGCATTTGCTGATACGCCGCAAACCACGGCATCTGCCGGACAGCCAGAAACCGCGCAATTGCAACAACCCATCCCGCAACAGACGACGGATTTCCATCCGTCGACCTTGCAGAACTTTGCGGCTTTGGTTGAGCTGGTCGGTGACAAGCGCGACCTCGGTTTGAAACACGCCCTGGAAAACAATGTGCATTTGGTTAAATTCGAACCGGCCCATGGCGAGCGGGCCGGACGCATCGAATTTCGTCTGGTCGAAGGGCGCGATAATATCGCCCAAGAACTGACCCGCAAATTGCGCGCTTGGACAGGCCAAACATGGGTCATCACCCTATCTAGCGAAAAAGGCCAAGAAACCCTTAGCAATGTACGCCAATCGGAGGCTGAACGCCGCCATGACGCAGCGCTGCAAGATAAAAATGTGAAAGCGGCGTTGGATGTCTTCCCCGGCGCGCAAATTATTTCCGTCACCGATTTCTCGGGCGCGTTTTCTGATACGCTGGCCCCGAGCGACGCCGATGGCGACATCACACCAGACACCGCCTCAGATGAGGATGCGTAAGCCCGATGGCCGGTCAGGAAATCGAAGATCTGGTTAAATATCTGGCTCGCCTGCCCGGCTTGGGGCCACGCTCGGCACGCCGTGCCGTCTTGCAATTAATGCGCAAGCGCGAAAGCCTGCTCAATCCGCTCTCAGAGGCGCTGCAAGTGGCGCGCGATAAAATTTTGACCTGCAGCTCATGCGGTAATATCGACACTATGGACCCGTGCACCATTTGCGCCGACCCGCGTCGCGATAATAATGTGATTTGCGTGGTCGAGGATGTCGGTGATTTATGGGCACTCGAACGCGCCCAAGCGATGAAAGGCCGCTACCATGTGCTGGGCGGCACTCTGTCGGCGTTGGACGGCGTCGGGCCGGAAGATTTGAACCTCGCATCCTTGCGCGCGCGCTGTGCCGCGCCTGAGGTGACAGAGATTATCCTCGCCAATAATGCCACGGTCGAGGGGCAAACCACGGCGCATTACATTGTCGACATGCTCGACGATGGTGCGCTGAAAGTGACGCGACTGGCGCATGGCGTGCCAGTTGGCGGCGAGCTGGATTATCTTGATGACGGGACGTTGGTGGCGGCGATGAAATCGCGCAGCTAGCTTTGCTCGTCGAGCAGTGACGGCGATGGTTTATCCTCAACTTCGAGACTGGTGATTTTATCGCCGCGACTGGTGATTTTACGGGTCGAGGTCTCGATCGACTCAATATCCTTATTGGCCTGTTCAAAATGCGTGCGTAATTTATCGACGCGGTCATTCAGGCGGCCCACATCATCCAATAAAAGATGCACTTCTTTTTGAATCAAGCCAGCTTGCTCGCGCATTTTCACATCGCGCATAATCGCCCGCACCGTGTTGAGGGTCAGCGACATGGTATTTGGCGACACCGGATAAACCCGCAAGGCGCGGCATTTATCAACCACATCGGGCAGGCGCAAATGCAGTTCTGAGAAAATACTTTCCGATGGCAGAAACATCAGCGCCGCATCAGCGGTTTCGCCGGGCAGAATATATTTATCGGAAATATCGGTGGCGTGTTTCAGCGTATCGGCTTTCATCTGCGTCAGCGCGGCGCGTGTGTCGGCTTCATTTTCTGCGGCCCGCAATTTCTGATACGCCTCCAGCGGAAACTTGCTGTCAATCACCACCGGCCCGGGCGGGTTGGGCAGATTAATCAGGCAGTCAGCCCGCTTGCCATTGGATAGCGTATGCTGGAATTGATAGGCGCTCTCGGGCAGGCCGTCGGACACAATATCGGCCAGTTGCGCTTCGCCAAACGCCCCTCGCGCTTGTTTATTGTCGAGAACATGCTGAAGCTCCACCACTTGACCGGATAGGGCGGTAATTTCTTTCTGCGCTTTGTCGATAACTTGCAGGCGCTCGCCCAAATCGCCGAGCGAGCGGGTGGTTTTCTCGCGGCTTTCTTTCAAATTTTCATTCACTGTTTTGAACACATTGCCTAATTGCTCGCTCATTGTGCGGCTCAACTCGCCTTTGGCGGTTTCCTGCAATTCGGCCAAATGCGTCAGGCGGCCGCTTAACTCGCTTTGTTGCTGCCGCATCATGTCCAGCATATGCGCCATATTTTGGCGTTCCGCCGCCTCTTGCGCTTGATGGTGCGGGTCGCGGGCGGGGGGTTTCTGCCGCATCAGCAAATACACCAGCGCCGCGAAAAACACCGCCAGCATAATCAATAAAAGGGTCACCGTATCCATCGTCTGACTCTATCCGATTCGTGGCCGATTCGTGGCCGATTCAGGCAGGCAATGATGGCCCTGCCGGGCCGGTTGCCGAGCAAAATATACCCGACGATAAGCGGCGCAAAAGCGCGCCCAACGCCCGACGCGCCCCTTGACGCTGGCCAGTGCAGGGCTTATTTCAAGGTTATGACAGTGCGTGCCATAATCGAAGTGCCGGATGAACGGCTAAAGACCATCTCGACCCCCGTCGACGCGGTGACCGATGACACGCGGGCGCTGATGGATGACATGGTCGACACAATGTATGCCGCCAATGGCATTGGCCTGGCGGCCATTCAAGTTGGTGTCAGCCAACGCATTGTGGTGATGGATATTTCACCGTCTGAGGAAGAAGTGGCAGACGGCGATGCCTCTGGCGATGACGCACCGTCGCGAGAAGACCGCTATGATTTAGACGGTTTGGAAGAAGAAAAACTGCGTTATTTCGTCAATCCGGAAATCACTTGGGTGTCAGATGAAATGGCCAATTATCAAGAAGGCTGTTTATCGGTGCCGGGGTTTTACGACGATGTCGAACGCCCTGCCCAATGCCGCGTGAAATTTCTCGATTATCACGGCGTCGAACAAGAAATCGACTGCGACGGCCTGCTCGCGACCTGTATTCAACACGAGCTTGATCACCTCAATGGCATTGTGTTTTTAGATCATCTGTCGCGCCTCAAGCGGCAAATGATTTTGAAAAAAATCCGCAAAGCCAGCCGCGACGCTGAAGTCGCCTGAGCCTCTGATGTCTTTGCGTATTGTTTTCATGGGAACGCCGGACTTCGCTGTTCCCGCCCTTCAAACGCTGATTGAAGCCGGCCACGAGATTGTCGCCGTCTATACCCGCCCGCCTGCCAAATCGGGGCGCGGCATGAAACTCACCGCCTCACCGGTGCAGCAATGCGCCGATACCACCGGTATTGCCGTGCACACCCCGACCAGCCTGAAGTCTGACGATGATTTGGCGCAATTCAAAGCCTATGCCCCGGATTTGGCGGTGGTGGTCGCCTATGGGATGATTTTGCCGCAAAGCTGGCTCGACACACCAGCACTGGGCTGCTGGAATATTCATGCCTCGCTATTGCCGCGTTGGCGCGGGGCGGCACCGATTCAACGCGCCATCATGGCAGGCGACGCGCAAACCGGCGTGGCAATCATGCAAATGCAGGCCGGTCTTGATACCGGCCCCGTCCTGCTCAGCCAGTCTCTGGATATCGCCGCCGATGACACGGCGCAGACATTGCACGACCGTTTGTCTGTGCTCGGCGGTCAGGCATTGCACGCGGCGGTGGCCCAAGCGGGTCAGTTGACGGCGGTGGCGCAAGCCGAAGATGGCATCACCTATGCTGAGAAAATTGATAAGGCCGAAGCGCGGATTGACTGGAAGCGACCGGCGGCCACGCTCGATGCGCATATTCGCGGGCTGTCGCCATTTCCCGGCGCCTGGTTTGATGTCGATGGGGTGCGGGTCAAAATTCTGCAAGCCCGCCCTGTGGCGCAAAACGGCCCCGCCGGTGAGGTGGCCGATGGCGCGGTGATTTATTGCGGCGACGGGGCGCTGCAACTGGTGCGGGTGCAACGGGCCGGCAAAGCGGCGATGTCGGCGGACGAATTTATCCGTGGTGGCGTGCTGCAAACCGGACAGGTTTTGACCTCTGACGAGGCCTCGTGATGCGCTATCGCTTGACCATAGAATATGACGGCAGCCCGTTTATCGGCTGGCAGAGCCAAGCCGATGGCGGCGGCGTGCAAGACGCTTTGGTGCGGGCGATTAAGAATTTTTGCGATGAGGAAGTCACGGTTTTCGGCGCCGGCCGCACGGATACTGGTGTGCATGCGCGCGGACAAGTGGCACATATCGACCTGCACTCGGCGCCACGGGCCGACAAATTGCGCGACGCGGTGAATTATCATCTGAAACCGCTGCCAGTGGCGGTGCTCGACGCGGTTCCGGCGCGCGATGATTTCGACGCCCGTTTCACCGCCCTTGCGCGGCATTATGAATACCGCATCATCCCGCGCCGCGCCCCGTTGACGCTGGATAAGGCGCACGCCTGGTGGGTGCCGCGCCCGCTTGATATTGACGCCATGGACAGCGCCGCCAAGCAGCTGCTTGGGCGACATGATTTCACGACCTTTCGCTCGACCCAGTGTCAGGCCGCCTCACCGGTGCGCACGCTGAGCCAGCTTGATGTTTATGGCCAAGGCGATGCGATTATTATCCGCACCTCGTCGCGCTCGTTTTTGCACAATCAAGTGCGCTCGCTGGCCGGTAGTTTGCGGATGGTCGGGGAGGGCAAATGGAGCGCCCAAGATTTGCGTGATGCGCTGGACGCGCGCGACCGCGCGGCGTGTGCCACCGTCGCCCCGTCCTGCGGCTTGACGCTGATGCAGGTCGATTATCCTGAAGATGTTTTGGCACCGCCTGTTTAGGCGAAATAGCTGTTCAGCAAAATCCGATAAATGTCGTTCAACTGGCGAATATCGTCGAGCGGCACACGCTCGTCGACCTTGTGCATGGTCTGACCGACCAGCCCAAATTCAACCACCCGCGTTACATCCTTGATGAAGCGGGCATCCGAGGTGCCGCCGCTGGTCGACAGCACCGGTTGGCGGCCCGTCACTTCACTGACTGCGGCACTGAGTTGTTCGACGAATGCGCCCGGCTCGGTCAAAAAGCAGTCGCCAGTGTGGTCGACGCTCAATTGATAGTCCGAAGCACCTGCTGCGGCGTCGAGCTGGTCGCGAATCCACGCCTCAATGGTCTCGGCCTGCCAGTGATTATTATAGCGAATGTTAAACCGCGCTTGCGCCTGCGCCGGAATGACATTGGTCGTCATATTGCCGACATCGAAGCTGGTGACTTCTAAATTAGATGGCTGGAAATGCTCGCTGCCATCATCCAATTTGGCGTCGGCCAGATGCGTCATCAAACGGGCCAGTTGCGGCACTGGATTGGCCGCCAAATGCGGATAGGCGACATGGCCTTGCGTGCCATTTACCGTGACCACGCCATTGACGCTGCCGCGACGACCAATTTTGATCATCTCGCCCAGCGTGTCCGGATTGGTCGGCTCGCCGACAAGGCAGTCGTCGATAATTTCGCCATTTTCTTGCAACCAGCCGAGCATTTTGCGCGTGCCATTGACTGACGGGCCTTCTTCGTCGCCAGTAATTAGCAGGCTGATTGAGCCATCAGGGGCGCCATGCGCGTCAATATATTGCGAGGCGGCCCCAACAAAGGCGGCAATTGCGCCTTTCATATCAGCGGCACCGCGTCCCCATAATGCTTGCTCACGAATTTCACCGGCAAATGGGTCTACCTGCCAGTCAGCGCTGGCCCCGACCGGCACCACATCTGTGTGACCGGCAAAACAAATATTCGGCCCTGTCGTGCCGAGGCGGGCATAGAGATTGTCGACATCGGCAGTGCCCTCCTGCGAGAAAGGCAGGCGTGTGCAAACAAAGCCGAGCTTTTCAAGCGCCGCTTGCAGCGTATCCAGCGCGCCAGCATCTTCCGGCGTCACTGATGGGCAACGGATAAGATCGGCGGCAAAGGCGACAGGATCGAGGGCCATATTAGTCTCGCAATAGCTCGTTAACAGAGGTTTTTGAACGGGTTTGCGCGTCGACTGTTTTCACAATCACCGCACAGGCCAGCGATGGCTGACCGGCTTCGCCAGGCAATGTGCCGGGCACGACAACCGAATAGGCAGGCACTTCGCCGCGATAAATCGTACCGCTGGCGCGGTCGACGATTTTCGTCGAAGCAGAAATAAACACACCCATCGACAACACTGCGCCTTCGCGCACGATGACGCCTTCGGCGACTTCAGAGCGCGCGCCGATGAAGCAATTATCTTCAATGATAACCGGGCCAGCTTGCAATGGCTCCAACACGCCACCAATACCGGCGCCGCCTGAAATATGCACATTCTTGCCGATTTGCGCGCAAGAGCCGACCGTCGCCCATGTATCAACCATGGTGCCGCTATCAACAAAAGCGCCGAGATTGACAAAGCTCGGCATCAACACAACACCCGGCGCGATATAGGCAGAGTGGCGCACGATGCAATTTGGCACGGCGCGGAAACCGGCTTGGCTGAACTGAGCAGCATCCCAACCGTCGAATTTTGACGGCACTTTGTCCCACCAGCTCGAATCGCCGGGGCCGTTTGAAATGGTCGTCATGTCATTCAGCCGGAACAACAGCAGCACAGCTTTTTTTAGCCATTGATTGACCTGCCAGTCATCGCCGTTTTTTTCGGCCACGCGCGCTTGCCCGCTATCCAGCAGGTTAAGCGTTGTCATCACGGCGTCGCGCACATCTCCATGGGTGTCGGCGGTGACATTGGCGGCATCGTCAAAAGCGGTGTTGATTAGCTGTTCTAGCGCGTTCATATCCATCAAAAAATTCCTATATCAAAAGTCTCTGGGCGGAAATTAACAGCGATTGGCGACAAGTCAATCAGCGGTTGCATGGGCGGCGTCTGAGGGGCTTTCAAGATGCGCCAAAATGGCCTGCAAAAAGCCCGTCAGGTTGGTGGTTTTGTGGTCAATGAAATTAGTTTCCTGCACCGGCAAACGCCCGTTCAGCCCCATATTTCCGGTGCCGTCATCATCTTCGCCATGCACCAGAACGGTTTTCATACCGAGCCGATGGGCAGGCGCGAGATTGCGCGCCATATCTTCAAAAAATACCGCTTCATCGGCTTGAATATCAAACTTCTCGACCATCGCCGGATAGACATCAGCCTGCGGCTTGGGAATATAATTGGCCGCGACAATGTCAAACACATCATGAAACAAGTGATGCACGCCCAATCGGTTCGATACGCGCTCAGCATGGGCTTCTGTGCCATTGGTGAAAATAAACTTGCGGCCCGGCAGCGCATCAATCGCCGCCGCCAAGGCGGGGTCGGGCGATAGCACGCTAACATCAATATCATGGACAAAATCGAGAAACCGCTCGGGCGGCATACTATGCTGGTTCATCAGCCCCGACAGGGTGGTGCCATATTCGCCGAGATAATCTTTTTGGATTTTATAGGCCTCATCGCGGTCGACCTGTAGTTCCTCTTGGATGAACGAGGTCATCCGCACATCAATTTGACTGAATAATTCGAGGGTCGTTGGATACAAGGTGTTATCGAGGTCAAACACCCACGCATTGATACGCTGGAACTCTTGCATCAGTCTCTTTCCTTACTCCAGAGTGACCCGACTTTTGCGCGTCGTGCCTGTGTCTATTTGCCGAAAGCCTGCCACTTCATAGCCGCGCGCTTGGCAATTCTGATTACCGCTAATGACAAACTTAGTGCCTTTTACACACATATCGACATCGCCGGCCCAAATTTTTCGCCGTCCGTTTTCGACCACCACATCGCCTTGCGCGTCGACCGCTTCGGCATAGTAGAAATAATAACGCTCATCAAGGTCTTGGTTAATCGCTTGGGCGCATTGGCGCGGCAACACACGCAGCCAGCCGCGACTTTCAAATGTATCGTTTTTCACCCGTCCGGTCGCGGCCCAGACGAGATAATCGGTGCTGTTGCAAAACAACAGACCACGGGCGCTGGCTTGTTGACGGGCGGTTTTTATCAGCGCTTCCAGTAATTGCTTATTCTGGCTGTCGCCGGTGATGTCAAAACGCTGGCGATAAGCGTCGATGGCCTCGCGGGTTTGGCGGCCACCAAAGCCATCAATGTGTTTAATGTCGAATTGCAAATCAGACAGCAAGCGCTGCACACCGGCCGTGCTGGCGCGTTGGCTGCCGTAATTTTGCTTTTCGGTAAAGCTCACCGAGCGGCGGCTACCGGATCCGGCAATCGGCGCGAAATCGGCTTCGACAAAGCCACGGCGGCGACATTCGCGGCGCCCCTCTATGGCAAAATCGTCCGCCTCGGCGGCGACACAAAAACGCTCATTGCCGCTAAACACCAAGCCTTCGCCAGCATGGGCGCGGTCGGAGCGGGCAAATACATAGCCTTGCGCGGCATCGGGAATGGTTTTGGCGGTGTCGCGGCATTGGCCGGGCATCACCACTTGCCAGCCATTAGAGCGCGCCGCCACGCCTTTTTGAAAAGCCGTTGCGACGTGCAAAACATAGCTCGTCTCATTGCATAATTTGACCGTGCTTTGAGCCGCCATGGCCGGACTGAGGCTCAACCCTATGAGAACAAATGCTCCCAGCCACAATACCTCAAGACAGGCCGCAAAACTTAGCTGTCGAGGGAAATGTGTCATGCTTAATGAACCAGCGTACCGGCCCCTAATTCGGTGAACAGCTCGAGCAAAATCGCATGCGGCACCCGTCCATCGAGAATGGCGGTGGCGTTGACGCCGTCTTTCACCGCATCAATGGCGGTTTGCAATTTCGGAATCATCCCGCCTTGCGCCGTGCCATTACGGATCAGCGTTGCCGCTTTGCGTGTCGTCAGGGTTTCAATCAGATTGCCGTTTTTATCCTGCACGCCGCGAATATCGGTCAACATCAGCAGACGCTCAGCCCCCAAAGCAGCAGCCAGCGCACCGGCGGCGGTGTCGGCATTGACGTTCAATGTCTGCCCCGCCGCAGAAGTGGCGATGGGGGCGACGACCGGAATCAAATCTGATTTCAGCATCACATCCAACACCTCTGTGTTGATTTTTGTCGGCGTGCCGACAAAGCCCAAATTCACCGCCTTGTCGAGATTCGACGACGGGTCTTTTTTGCTGGTGCGGGTTTTCTTGGCGACAATCATATCGGCGTCTTTGCCAGACAAGCCAACAGCCCGCCCACCAGCTTGATTGAGCGCGGTGACGATTTGTTTGTTAATGGCACCGGCCAGCACCATTTCGACAACCTCAATGGTTTGCGCGTCGGTGACCCGCAAGCCGTTTTGAAATTTGCTCTTAATGTTCAGCCGTTCCAGCATGCTGGCAATTTGCGGTCCGCCGCCATGCACAATCACCGGATTAATACCCGATTGCTTGAGCAGCACGACATCGCGGGCGAATAATTCAGACAAATGATCATCGCCCATGGCGTGGCCGCCATATTTGATGACCACGGTTTTGCGGTCATAGCGTTGCATGAAGGGCAGCGCTTCGGTCAGCACATGCGCCTGCTCGAGCCAGTCGGCGCTATTGGCGACTTGCTTTTTAGCAGCTTTTGGCTTGTTACCAGCTTTTACAGTTTTTTTCGTCGCCATCACGCGTACCTCTTAACCTAATGATTAAGCCTTATACCCTAATTGGTCGACATCAACCAGACTTGCGAAAGCCCCGCGCACATCATCAATGCCGGTATTCTTTTCGCTGGAACTGACCAACACAAAGGGGAAGGCGGCAGGGCGTTTTTTCAACGCCTCCTCGGTTGCCGACATCACCCGCTCGAGCTGGCCTTTTTTGATTTTGTCGATTTTCGTCAACACCACTTGATATGACACGGCGGCCACATCAAGGTCGTCCATCATCGCCAGATCATTGGCTTTCAGGCCGTGGCGACTATCGACCAGCATGAACACCCGCCGCAGGTTTGGCCGGCCACGCAAATAGGCGTTGAGCAGCTTATTCCATGCAGCGATTTTGTCTTTGCTCTCGCGGGCATAGCCATATCCCGGCAGGTCAACCAACCAAGCGGCGCCGTCGCCGCGCTGCGGGGCCAGCATGAAGAAATTCAGCTCTTGCGTGCGCCCCGGCGTGTTGGAGGTGCGGGCTAGGCCTTTTTGATTGGTCAGCGCGTTAATCAGGCTCGACTTGCCGACATTGGAGCGGCCAGCAAAAGCAATCTCGACATGGCTGGTCTCGGGCAGATGATCGAGCGCCACCACGCCCAGACGAAACTCCGTGCCTTGGGCAAACAACCACCGTCCACGCTTGCGGAGCGCTTCCTCGGCGGCGGCCTCCATTAGCTATCCTTAGGGTCGGCGGCAGATGATGCCTTGCGCTTCAGGCCGATATTGGCAAATAGCTCAATCTCGACACCATTGCGGCGCATGATGTAGCCCTGTTGCAAGACCGACAGCAAATTGTTCCACGCCCAGTAAATCACCAGACCGGCTGGGAAGCCTGCCAGAATAAAGGTGAAGACAATCGGCAGAATTTGGAACATCCGCGCCTGAATCGGGTCCGGCGGAGGTGGATTCATCTGCATTTGCACAAACATGGTGATGCCCATAGCCAGCGGCCACACACCGACCAGCAAGAAGCTCGGCACGTCAAATGGCAGCAGGCCAAACAGGTTGAACAACGATGTCGGGTCGGGCGCTGAGAGATCTTGCACCCAGCCGAAAAACGGCGCATGGCGCATATCAATGGTCACAAACAGCACTTTATACAGCGAGAAGAACACCGGAATTTGCAGTAATATCGGCAAACACCCAGCCAGCGGGTTTAGTTTTTCTTCACGGTAGAGCTTCATCAGCTCTTGCTGCTGCGCCTGACGGTCATCTTTATAGGTCTCGCGCAACTGCACCATGCGTGGTTGCAGTTTTTTCATTTTCGCCATGGTCTCATAAGACCGGCTGGCCAGCGGGAAGAACGCCAGTTTGACCAAAATCGTCACAATCAAAATCGCTACGCCGTAATTGCCAATCAGCTCATAGAAAAGCTGCAAGGCTTTGAACATTGGCTTGGTCAAGAAATAGAACCATCCCCAATCGACCATCAGGTCGAAGCGCTCAATGCCTTGGTCGGCGTAATCGTCAATCAGGTCGACAACTTTGGCACCGGCAAAGAATTGGCTGGTCGTTGTATAGGCGGCGCCGCTGGCAATGCTTTCGCCTTCCAGCAAAAAGTCGCTGCGGAAAGTAATATCAGCAGGGTCGGCCGCATTACGGGCGGTGTAGCGGGCTGTAAAGGCATTGTTTTGCGGCGGGATAATCGCCGTGGCCCAATATTTATCGGTAATGCCGAGCCAACCGGTGGAGGCCTGCTCTTTCACCGGCCCGTCTTCTAGCAGGTCATCATAGTCGAGCTCTTGCAAGCCGGCTTCGCCGAGGAAGCCCAATGGCCCTTCGTGCAAAATGAACAAGCCGCTGGTTTCCGGCAAGCCGGTGCGGACAATCTGACCGAATGGATAGACGGTGACTGCATTGGCTGACTTATTATCGACCGATTGCTCAATGGTGAACATGAAATGCCCGTCAACGCTGATGCGTTGGTGCAGCACAATTCCCTCAACCGTGGTGAAGGACAGGGTAATTGGCGTGGCTGGGGTCAGCACATCGCCTTGGGTTAGAACCCATAGGCTATTTTCGTCAGGCAGGGTGATGTTGCCACCGGCACCGGCGACAAAACCATGCCGCGCTTGCCATGCGCCGGTTTCACCAGTGCGCTGCAACAGCCGCTGCAATGGCGCGTCGGTGGCGGTTGTTTCGCGATACTCGGTGAGAATGAGGTCATCAAAGCGGGCGCCCATCAGCGCGATGGAGCCTTGCAATTCGTCAGTGCGAATGGCCACACGTGGCGAGCTGGCGAAAGCCACGTCGCGTGGCTGGGCTGTCGGGACGACGCCCGAGGCGCGCGGCGTTGGCATAGCGTCTGCTGATAAATCTGCTGATAAATCTGCCGCCTCACCAGTGGCCGATTGGGTAGCCAGATCAATCGCCTCAGCTTCAGCCAACAAGGCCAATTGCTGGCGCTCGGCTTCCATGCGTGGTTCGACAACAAAGAACTGCCAGCCCAGTAGAACACCGAGACATAAAACGATGGCAATCAGAAAATTATTCTGCTCGTTCACGAGAAACTCCTTTACGCCGGATCGGCGTGAATGGCTTTGAGGGCCGACTTTAAATCACTTTTGAGGGCACCCCAATCACGATATTGCGTTTGGACGCGACCAATCAGAACATAGTCATAACCGGAATGGGCGTGTTTGGGGAACAAATCGACAGCTAGCGCGCGTAGTCGGCGACGAATACGATTGCGGATGACAGCATTGCCGATTTTTTTTGTCGCTGTAAGGCCAAACCGCGCTGGGGCGTCATCGCCACGCTGGCGGGCTTGCAAAACAAAACCGCGACGTACTTGCTTTTCAGCTTTCGCCGCGGCTAGAAAATCCCGCCGCACGCGAATAGTTTCGGGCGCTTTACGGGAGGTCATTATATTGCTTAGGCTGACAGGCGCTTGCGACCGCGTGCACGACGGCGAGAAAGCACCAGACGGCCACCTTTGGTTGCCATGCGCGCGCGAAAACCGTGGCGCCGTTTGCGTACCAGATTACTTGGTTGGAAGGTTCTTTTCACGTCACCCACTCCTTGTCATGCGTCTTCACTTGCTGCGACGACGCCGAATTGATTAATTGATGAGCGGATGTAGCCAAAAATAGCGACAAAGTCAATGATAGAAGCCGAATAGGTTGTACTTTCGTCGTGAGTTTCTATATTCATCCCCTATTACTCGTTTGCCGCGCCAAGGAGAAAACCATGTCGGAGCAAGATAACAATAAAAATCATAGCCTGGTTAGCCCCAAACGGCTTGTCCTGATAGCGGTTTTTGTCGCCATTATTGCGGTATTTTTCACCTCTGATGTGGGCCAATATCTTAGCTATGAGGGGCTGGCCAATAATGAAGCAGCGATGAAACAAGCGGTGGCCGATGCGCCAGTGCTGACGGCGCTGATTTTTGTCGGCATTTATATCACTGTCGTAACCTTCTCTTTGCCCGGCGCTTTGTGGCTCAGCCTGGCTGGCGGCTTGATGTTTGGCACCTCGCAAGGCGGCATGCTGATTCTCGTCGGCGCCACTATTGGCGCGTCGCTTTTATTTCTCGTCGCCCGTTACCTGCTCGGTGACACGCTGCAGGCGCGGGCTGGCCCGAGCCTCGAAAAATTTGAAAAGAACTTCAACCGCGACGCGGTGTCTTATCTTTTAGTGTTGCGGCTATTGCCGATTTTTCCTTTTTTTGTCGTCAATCTCGGCGCCGCGCTGGTAGGCGTGCGCTTTCCGATTTTTGTCGTCACCACGTTTTTCGGCATTATTCCCGGCACGTTTGTCTTTGCTTCCGTCGGCAATGGCGTCTCGGTGTTGCTGCAACAGGGCCAACAGCCAGATGTATCGGTCATCACCAAGCCAGAAATTATGCTGCCGCTCGTCGGGTTGGCGCTGCTGTCGCTGCTGCCGGTTGTGTGGCGACGCTTTGGCCCATCGGTTGAGACCAAGAACGACAATGCTTAGAAACAAGTATAAAGCCTAAACAAGTAAGGACATAAGATGAGCCAACACATCATCACAGATATTTGTGTCATCGGCGCCGGTTCCGGTGGACTTTCGGTCGCCGCAGGGGCGGTGCAAATGGGCGCCAGCGTGGTGCTCGTCGAGGGCGGCAAAATGGGCGGCGATTGCCTGAATTATGGCTGCGTGCCGTCGAAAGCCTTGCTGGCTGCCGCGCATCGCGCCCGCGCACCGCAAAAAAATGCCCCTTTCGGCCTTTCCGCGCCGACGCCGGAGGTTGACTTTCCCGCCGTCATGCAGCATGTCCGCCGGACCATTGAAGCGATTGAGCCAATGGATAGCGTCGAGCGGTTTTCGCATCTTGGTGTGGATGTCATTGAAGCGCATGGTCGCTTTACTGGCCGCCAAACCCTGCAGGCTGGCGACACGGAAATCCGCGCTAAGCGGTTTGTCATCGCCACCGGCTCGCACGCCTATATTCCCGATATTGAGGGACTCAGCGACACCGCCTATCTGACCAATGAAACCCTGTTTGATTTGCGCCAACAGCCGCGTCATCTGATGATTTTGGGCGGCGGGCCAATCGGCGTTGAAATGGCGCAAGCCTTTGCCCGCCTCGGCTCTCAAGTGACCTTGATTGAAGCGGCGCCGCGTATTCTGGGCCGTGATGATGACGAACTAACGCCGTTTGTGGAAGCGGCTTTACTGGATGATGGCGTCGAGATCAAAACCGGCGTGAGCGTGGCGAAAGTCTCGACCGTTGGCGACAACACCATCACCGTGCACACAAATGCTGGCGACATTTCCGGCGATCAATTATTGGTCGCCACGGGACGCGCCGCCAATTTGCACGATTTGGGGCTTGAAGCCGCCGGCGTCGAGACGTCTGCAAGCACACCGGCCTCAATCAGCGTCGATGCACGTTTGCGTACAAGCAACCGCAAGATTTTTGCCATTGGCGATGTCTCGGGCGGGCCGCAATTCACCCATGCGGCGGGCTATCATGCGGGCATTGTTATTCGCAATATCTTGTTCCATCTGCCAGCCAAGGTAGACTACAAAGCCTTGCCGCGTGTCACCTACTCAATCCCTGAACTGGCCCATGTCGGCGTCAGCGAAGCCGACGCGCGGGCTGCCCACAAGACGATTAAAGTATTGCGCTGGCCGTTTGAAGAAAACGACCGCGCCCGAGCCGAACGCGATATGGCCGGCATGGTGAAAGTGGTTGTCGCCCAAAATGGCACCATTCTGGGTGCTTCGATCGTCGGCACGCAAGCTGGTGATCTGCTGTCGACATGGACGTTGGCGATTTCGCACGGGCTGAAAATTTCTGCTATGGCCGGTGTTATTGCGCCGTATCCGACACGCGGCGAAGCCAGCAAGCGAGCGGCGGGCGATTATTACACGCCGACCCTTTTTAGTGCGCGCACCCGGAAAATCGTCAAATTCTTGTCGCTGTTTCGCCGTTAAAACCGCGTTAACCTCTCCTAAACTTTTATCCGTCCAGTCTAGGCCCGGTGTGCCTTTGGTTAACATTTGTGCCTTTGGGCAGGTGCGTTTCGTGTGAGGGTAGGATGCGTTATGAATGGCTAAATCTGCAACTTTTGGCGATACTCTTCGGCCTTTTCACGCTGCTTTTCTGGGTCGGCCTTTTGTCGCTTTTATACCCACTGGTAATAAAAACGTGGTTTGAAACCAACCTAAATGCCGAAGCAAACAGCCTCATGCCGCGCCCGACATCATCCAATCATCAGGCGCCTCATTAATCGGGCAAAAGTATAGGGCTGGGGTTGCGCATAGCGCATGATATTCTGGAATGGATGGGCGGCTCGCTGTATGTGCTCAGTCTTAAAGCGGGAGGGGCTTGCTGTCATGTCAGCTTCCCATTTGGCATGGCTTATAAGCCCGAGGTTATAAATAGCTTAGCGGGTAATAAAAGAATGTGGGATTCTGACGAATGGATAGAGATGTTTTGAACCGACGTCCTATCCGCGCTTAGCAGCGAGTTTGGTTTCAAGATGTCAGCCAACAAATAATTGACGCTTGTCGGACAACTGGCTAGCTTTTGCCAATGCAGAAACAACCACAAAACAGTCCTCAATCGCTAGCCCGTGTACGCCCGGGCCGGCGCAATCTGATTACCGATATTGACGGTTTGACGGTCGGCCATGCTGTCGATGAAAAAGCTCGCACGGGAGTCAGCGTGATTGTGCCCGCGCAACCGGCAACCGCTGCCTGTAGCGTACCGGGCGGTGGCCCGGGCACGCGCGAAACCGACGCCCTGCAGCCGGCCAATTTGGTTGAGGCGGTGGATGCAGTGACGCTGGCTGGCGGCTCGGTTTTTGGGCTTGATGCCGCCTCCGGCGTGACGGCGGCATTGGCAGCGGAAGGGCGCGGGTTTCAAACCGGTGCGCCCATGCCCTCGCCGATTATACCCGCGGCGATTCTATTCGATGTGACCAATGGCGGCGACAAGCAATGGGGCATGACCCCGCCTTATCGCCAGCTCGGCATCGACGCTTATGGCGCCGCTGATACCGACTTTGCCATGGGCAATGCTGGTGCCGGCTATGGCGCCATGGCCGGCGCGATGAAGGGCGGGCTGGGCAGTGCCTCGGCGCATTTGCCAGATGGATGCATGGTTGGGGCGCTGATCGCTGCCAATCCGGTCGGCTCAGTGGTCGATGGGTCAGGGCGGTTTTGGGCGCAACCGTTGGCGGCTCAAAGCGCAGATGGGCTGGAGTTCGGTCACCCGCATCTGGCGACGCAATCGGCGGAGGCCAGCGGCCAGCATCCGCTATCCGGCACCAAGCTGGGTGGCTTGGCGGCGGCGGCCAATACCAGTATTGGCGTGGTCGCCACCGATGCCGATTTGACCAAAGCCGAAGCCCAGCGCGTGGCGATTATGGCGCAAGACGGGCTGGCCCGTGCGGTGCGGCCTATTCATACGCCATTTGATGGCGACGCGATATTCGTGCTGGCGACGGGGGCACGCGCCTTGAGCGAGACACCGGCGCAACGGCCAATTGATTTGGCGATATTAGGCGCGATGGCGGCAGATTGTGTGGCTCGCAGCGTCGCCCGCGCCGTCTGGCTGGCCGAAGATCTGCAGTCGGCAAAAGCCTATCGCAGTATTTTCGGGTGATTTTACCTGAGCCGCGCCTTAGTTCTTGCCGATTGCAGCGATTTATCTTTGTGCGCGAACAAGGCTTGCAATCCGACTGGCAAAACAGTATGAACTAGCTCTGCTTAGGCAGACATAGCACCGGTAGCTCAGCTGGATAGAGCACTAGACTACGAATCTAGGGGTCGGGAGTTCGAATCTTCCCCGGTGCGCCACTTCTCTCTCTGCTTATCTCTATCTATTACGTCTTCCGCCTCGGTGCGCGTTGATGCGAATCCGCTTGCCACGGAAAAATTTCTGTTTCATTATTAATTATTGGCCTCGTTGGGAGTGAATGCGGCCATGCGTAAATAGGGAGTGGGGTGTATGGAGACCAAGCAGCAAAGAGAAATTATCAAACAAGTTCGCACATCGCCGTCATTGGCCGATGCCTTTGGGGCACCGCTCATCGCTTGGCCAACCGTTGGCGTGATGCTGTTTTCTTTTATTGGTTTCGCGCTGACCGCCTATGCTTTTCTCAGCGGGTTGCTACCGGCGTGGATCACCATTCCAGTCAGTGGCTTTTTCGTGTTTTGGAGTTTCACGCCGCTACACGAGGCGGTTCACCGCAATGTCTCTTATATCGGCTGGCTCAATGATTTGATTGGCAGCCTCTGCGCGCAACTGATGTTGCCGGGCTTTAGTTCGGCGCTTTACCGCTATTTGCACGTTACTCATCACGCTCGCACCGGCCAGGTCGATGACCCGGATTATAAATTCAACGGCACCGGGCTGCCACAACGGCTGTTAAATTCAGCCTTTCTCGATGTTTTATGGACGCGGTTTTATTTCGCCAATTGGAACACGCGGCCACGCGGCGAGCGGGCCCGCTTTGCGCTTGGCCTGACACTCTATATTGCGCTGTTTGTCGTCGGCTTTTCGTCGCCTTATGCGCTGGAGTTCACCCTTGCCTTTGTCCTGCCCATGTTGCTCGGACGGATTATCACGGTGCATTTATTCGCCACCATTCAGCACAAACAAGGTGTCGAACAACGCCACGACCCGCTCAGCGCAACGCTGATGCAAGATGTTTTCTCATCACCTTGGCAGCGTTATTTTATGTTCGGGCAGGCGCAACATCTTATTCACCATCTCTATCCAAATTTGCCTTGGTACCAGTACGACCGCGTGTGGCGCCATGCGATGACTCAGTTTCCGGCTGAAAAGATTGGCCATGGTGGCTATGTGAGCAATGCCGCGCGGCCGTTTGAGCCAAAATCTCAAGCCTGATAAAGCCACCTAAAAAACCGCTCTTGTCTTTATATATAGGCTGACCTGCCCCCCCCCAACCGAACTGACAAAATCCCTCTGCGTGCCGCCGAAAGGTGCATGTTATTAATTATGTCAAAATAACACAATTATGTTTTGACATAATGTTAAAGGTAGATTATTCCATTAAGACGTAACAAATGTTGAGTGTTGCATTCGGAGGGAAGTGATATTTCTGGGTTAAGGTATAAGGCTGCCGCACCAAAAATTCGGCATTGTGTTTTGTCGCTTGTCATGCTGTCAGCAATCACGCCGGTTTTTGGTTGGGGAATGAAGGACGTTGAGTTACGGACAATTTTCTCTTACCCACTGACAAATAATCATCCTTTTGTGAAAACCTACAAAGACCAACCAAATTTTGGAGGCCTGCTGACGGTGATCATTATTGAGGAAAACAAAAACGGCGATGTGTTCGACGCTGAGACGCTGCAAAAAGTCGGGGACCGGACCCATGGCATTGATTTGGTAACCGGCGTCGACTACGATCAGATTCTTTCTATTGCGGCTGAGAAAGCTCACTATTCTGAAGCCTCACCATTTGGCGTCTATAGCCAACCCTTGATTGGCGATCGCCCGCCGGTTACTCAGTCTGAAATTGATGAGCTCCGCCTGCTTATTAACAAGGCTCCCAATGCGCGAGCCTTCTTGCTCTCCCAAGACGGCAGTGCGGGGCTCATCAAAACCACCTTTATTGAAAGCCTGGCTGATTATGGCGCTGTGTTCGATTACGGGCAGCCAATTGTCGAAGCGGCCCATGCGTTGGAAACGACATGAGACGACCAAGTGAAAGATAGCCAACAACTTCAGGTCAATATTTGATATTTTGTGGGTAAACCATGTTATTTCAACACTATTTTTTATTGACACTAAAATAAGCCATTCATATTCTAGACGAGCAAATCTGCGGAAGATTACCTCTAGGAGGGGAAAATTAAGATGAGTTATGATTACAAAAATGCCCATTCGTTGGCCGATAAAAAAGTTATTGTTACAGGCGCTGGCGGCAATCTGGGCGCCGAAATTTGTCGCGGTTTGACGGCTATGGGCGCCTCTGTGCTGGCGACCGACATCTCAGCCGATAAAGGCATGGCGCTGGTTGAAGAACTGACTGCAGCCGGTGCCAACGCCAGTTTCCTGCGACATGATGTGACCAATGAAGAGCAGTGGGAGGCCGTTGTCGCGACCGCCATTGACAAAATGGGTGGCCTCAATGGTGTGGTCAATAATGCCGCCATCGTGCCGATGCAATATCTCGCTGATCTCGACGTTGAAGAGTTCAAGCAGGTGCAAAATGTCAATGTGGCTGGCTCCATGCTGGGCTGCAAACACGGTTTCCGCGCTATGCGCCCTGAAGGTAGCGCTGGCGGCGGCGGTTCGATCATCAATATGTCATCGGTGATGGGTCTCGCAGGCACCATTGCGTTGGCCTCTTACAACTCTTCAAAAGGTGCTGTGCGCTTGCTAACTAAATCGGTGGCGGCAGAGTGTGCCATGCTGAAAACTGGCATCCGCTGCAATTCGATCCATCCAGGTATTGTCGAGAGTGAAATGGGTTCATTATTTCATGAGCAACTCGTCGACCTCGGCGTTGCGCCAGACATGGCTGCATCAGAAGCTGGCTTCTTGGCCGGCGTGCCGATGGGTGAGGCGGCCAATGTGACAGACATCGCCAATGGCGCCATTTATCTGATTTCAGACGCAAGTCGCTACGTGACTGGTACCGAACTCGTCATCGATGGCGGCTTCTATGCAACTTAAGATCGACCGATCAAAAGGAGGAAGTAAATGTTAGAGATTAATGGTAAAGAATTCATTCCAGATGATGATTTAATCATTCAGGGGGACGAGTTTTCGGCATGTGATATTGAGCAGCCGGCAGTAATTCGCAATCCCTTTCCGTATTACGATTTGATGCGTGAAAAACCAATACAGTATGGTGTGCGGGGCTATCCGCCCGGAACAGTGCAGGGCGTCGATGAACCTATCCCTGCGTGGGGCATTTTTCGCTATGATGATGTCAAACAAGTATATGCCGACCATAAGACTTTCTCCTCCCAAGACCGCATGCAAGAGGCCTCAGAAGCGCCTTCCATGATGCTTGTGAACCACGATCAACCTGAGCACACTTTTTTACGCACAGTGGCGCGTCAAGCATTCTCACCGAAACGCGTCGAGCAGGATGTGGCTCCATGGCTAGCTGAAATTTGCCACCATATGTTGGAAGCGGAAGGGTCTGGAAACGTCGATTTCATGACTAATCTCGCCGCAGACTTGCCGGCACGTTTTATTGCTAAGTTGCTTGGTACGCCGGCAGATGAGTACCGAAAAATTCGTCAGTTTGCTGATGCCTACATGGGAACATCCACTCAGACGACAGAAGAAAAGTTGGCAACGAGTATCGAATTTAATGATTACTTCACCTATCACGTTGAAGAGCGCTACAAACAAATCGAAGCCGGAACAGCTGAGGATAACCTAATGACAGGGTTTATTGTCGCTGAGGGTGACGACGGTAAAAAACTGACGCCTGAAGAGGTGAAAAAGTTTTGCATCACGATGGTTGCTGGTGGGGCTGAGTCCAGTGTTTTTCTGCTCGGCAACCAAGTCGTATCGTTTTTAGAGATGCCTGAGCTTTATCAAAAAATGCGTGAAAACCGATCTTTGATTCGCCCCTTTCTTGAAGAAAATATTCGCCGCACTGGGCCCATTCAACGCTTGTTCCGTGAATGTTTGGAAGACACGATGATCGGGGGCCAAGAAATTAAACAGGGTGAGTGGGTTTGTGTGTTTAATGGCTCGGGAAATCACGATCCTAGAATGTTTAAAAACCCATCAGAGTTTATTATGGACCGTCCAAACGTGGGCAAGAACCTGACCTTTGGTCATGGCATACACCATTGCATTGCAGCCCTGGTTGCTCGCAATGAAGCAGCAGCCATGATGAATGGTATTTTGGATCGATATAAAGCTGTTGAACCCGGTGACGGAGATGTCATTTTCCAAGACCGCAATTTCATTAATTATGGACCCTCGACAGTTCCGGTAAATTTCGTACCGGCATAATTGTGGGCCACCCTTAAAGAAGGTAAAAGTATATGAGTGATAAAGCAGTAGAACATGTGGATGTAGTTGTAGTGGGCGCCGGTTTCGCTGGTATTTATGCCGTCTATCGAGCGGGCCAAGACAACCATAGTGTGAAGTGCTTTGAGGCAGGTACCGAAGTCGGCGGAACGTGGTATTGGAACCGCTATCCCGGTGCGCGCGTTGACATTGAGTGTTTGGAATACTCCTACTCATTCGATGACGAATTGCAGCAAGAATGGGAGTGGACGGAACGTTATGCAGGTCAAGATGAGATCCTCAGTTATGCCAAGCATGTCGCCGACAAATACAATTTGCGTGAGCATATGCAGTTTGAGACGCGTGTTGTATCGGCCGTTTTTGATGAAGACAGTCAACGTTGGTTGGTGAAAACCAACCGCGGTGACCATGTGTCTGCCAAGTTTTGCTTCATGGCGACTGGCCTTATCTCAGCGCCGGTCGACCCTGACTTTGAGGGCTTGGACGCCTTCAAAGGTGAGCAGTATATGACCAGCCGTTGGCCGAAGGATGAGATTCAATTCGCTGGCAAGCGGGTTGGAGTCATCGGCACCGGCTCCAGTGGTATTCAGGTGATTTCTGAAATCGCTGACAAAGCTGGTGAGCTTTTGGTGTTCCAACGCACGCCCTCTTATGTCATTCCGCTGCAGAACCACTCGATTGATAAATCGCAGGTGAAGAAAATCAAAGACAAATATGACGAGTTGCGTGATCTCGAAGGCCAGAGCTTTGGTGGCTTTACCCTAATGCACTCTGATCTGTCGCCATTGCCATCAAAATCGGCCATGGAAGTCAGCGAAGACGAACGTCGCGCTGAATACGAGGATCGTTGGAAGTCAGGTGGCTTGTCACCTTACTACGCCTATACAGATACGCTGCTCGACGAGGACAGTAATGCGACATTAGCAGACTTTGCCCGAAAAAAAATCCGCGAGCGTGTGAATGACCCTGTGGTGGCCGAGAAGCTGTCGCCCGATTATCACATTCTGACCCGCCGCTTGTCGCCGGAAACCAACTTCCTTGAAGCGTTTAACCGCGATAACGTGGATTTGGTGGATCTGAAAGAAAAGCCGATTCAGCGCTTTACTGAAAACGGTATTATTGTCGGCGATGAAGAAATCGCCCTCGATATCGTCATCTTCGCCACCGGCTTTGACGTGATGACAGGGGCCATGGACCGGATTGACATTCGCGGCCGTGAGTCACAATCGCTGAAGGCACGTTGGCAAGAAGGTTTGACCAGCTATCTCGGCATGATGACGCGCGGGTTTCCGAACTTTTTCTGGCTCAATGGCCCACATAGTCAGTTCTACAATCCGATTTTGCTGGCCGAGTTCCAGTGCGATTTGATTTTCGATGCGCTGACTCAAATGGAAGCTGAAGGTAAGAAGTCGCTAGAAGCGACCGACGAAAACGAAAAAGCCTGGGTCGAACTGACCAATCAGATTGGGAATATGACGTTGTTCCCGAAATCTAACAACTATTACATGGGCGATAATATTCCGGGCAAGCCACGCCAAACGGTATTCTTCATGGGCGGGTTCCCCATGTATCGCGAGCAGTGCTTGGCCGCCTTTGATGACCTAGGCGCCTTTGATGTGGTTTAGTGAGGCCGCGCTGTAATTTATCTTCAGGAGATTGAAATGAGCGATAAGGAACTGAAAAGTAGCTGGTTGTGCAGCATTGACATTGAGTTTGATGCGCCAACCGTTGCGACCACCTCATTAGTTGTCATTAATGTCAGCAAAATGAACTTGGAAGGCCCACGTTTGAAAGCCAAAGGCATTATGCCTTCTGGTGACTGGGCGCAAATTCAGGACAATGGCAATTGGAAGGTTGACGCCCGTCTGGCTTTTGAGACAGATGATGGCGAGACAATTTATTGCTATTATCAAGGCGTTGTTAGGATGACTGAAGAACTGAATGAGCGCTTTGCCAATGGCGAAACGCTGACCAGTGACGACATCTATATTGCCACCTCGCCAAACTTCTGGACGGCGTCTGAGAAATATGCGTGGGTCAATGACATCATCTCTGTTGGTCGAGCGGCCAGTTTTGGTGGCGGTAAATTGACATACGATTTATACGAAATACTGTAATAAACAGATCCTCACAATTTTCTATTGTCGGCACCAGGGACGGCGATTGATCTATATATTTTGGAGACCGAAAATGAAAATCCATGTCACAGACCGTGATGGTAACGAACACACAGTCGAAGGCCAAGCTGGAGACAATCTGATGCTACCTCTGCATGCCGCCGACTTGGTAGAGGCAACTTGTAGCGGGTCATGCTCTTGCGCAACCTGCCACGTTTTTGTCGATGCAGCTTGTTTGGACAAATTAGCCCCAGCCGAAGCGACTGAAATTGACATGCTGGACTTTATCATGCTGGCGCAATCAGACAGCCGCTTGGCTTGTCAGGTGCATTTGACGGAAGACACACCTGATCTGAGGGTAACGATTGCCCCTGAAGAGGGCTTCTAAGCCACTCATCATCCGAGCCTAATCATTTGATCATATTAAATGGTTCCATGTCACGGAACGGGCCCGGATATTTCTTGAAGATTTCATGCGTTCGTTTGAAGATGTAGACAACCATGTCGATTTCTTCCTGGCTTAATTGCTCAATCACTTGCTGTAGGAAATGCTCGCCATTATCGAGCATTTCATCAATCGTCGCCTGGCCTTTGCGTGTCAATCGGATGATTTTTTCGCGCCCTGATTCTGGATGCTCGGTAATCGTCAGCAGATTAAGCGGCGCATCGGTTAGCGAGCGGATGGCCTTCGACACGGATGAGCTGGTAATCTCCAGCCAATTTTGCAGCGTGCGCTCAATCAATTTGCGCGACATTTGCTGGCCATCAATGCCTTGAGCCGCAATCGTCCATAGAATGATCACCTGCTGGCGGTTCAGCGATGCGGCACTGCGCAAGGCCGCCTCAACGCGGTTGCCGGCCTTATAGTGGATGGGGAAAAAGATATTCAAATGCATTAGCGGCGCATATTCGCGCGGGATATGCGGCAACTCGCCCCAATCGTAACTGCGATCAAGAAACTTATCGGCTAGCGGGTGCTGCAAAAATGCATCCGGGGTTACGCTTTCTTGCATTAATTCGCCTCGATCGCGGCGTTCGGCGTCAATCAGTCCGCTAAACAGCGCGTTGACTTTCGAATAAATATATAAAGACACATCCGGCTCGCCATCCCAACGGGCCATATTATCGAGAAACCAAGCACACATAGATGAGCCGTTTTGCACCATGGCATGCACGAACTCTTCGCCGCGCGGGGTTAAAGAGACCAGTTTCTCGCGCGCCGATTGGGGGTGTTCCTGAATAGTAATCAGACCCAGTGGCGGTTTAGCAATGGCCCGGATGGCTTTAGAAATCGCGCTGCTGCTAATGTCATACCAGCCGGTCATGACGTTCTCGATATATTTGCGGCGCATCGAACGCCCGTTTATGCCTTCTGAGCGGATGGTCCAAAGCACAGCCACTTGATGACGATTAAGCGTGTCGAAGGTACGAAGCGTATCATTCACCTTCATGCCCACAATAAAGTGGATGCGGAAGAAAAGATTGAGCAGCGTGCGGGCAGCCTCATCGCGTGGGCAAGGTGAGATGTCGACACTGGCTATCGTATAATTCTTGGACAAGGCTTTAGATTCCTTCTGAGACTTGGGTCTAAACATATCGAGCGCCGTTTTCTATATCAAGTATACATATCTGTTTCCAAATAATAAGGTTTCTGAGAGACATAAATGGCTTATTTTGCCAAAATCGATGGAGACCCGTGGAATTGTTACCGACGCGGCGATATTTTCCGCTCCTTTGGAGGTGCCTTCTCGCTATAGGACAAAGACGGTAAGCAATTTATGGATCGAAAACACTTTTATTGGTCATGACGCACCTGAATGCGCATAATGTGCAAACCAATCAGGTAACACGCATAGAGCAACTGCGGCAAGTGGTCGGCGGATAACGGACAACAGTCAATGAGCAAAACCTCTATGACCGCTTCCTGACCCGCACGGCACTGCCGCGCCTTGGTAGTTAGATGTCTGATTTAGACGTTTTGGCAGTTAGGTCAGTTTTGCACCGGCAAAGCCGACTAGCTCAGCATTGTATTTATCGGTTTCTTCCCAGAACGGCGTGTGGCCGGAGTTCTCCATCTCGACGGTGACCGTATCGGCGTGGTATTCTTGCACCGAACGCGCCGTATTTGGGTCAACCAAGGCATCTTGTGATCCGACAATTGCTAAAACTGGTTGCGTCAAAGCAGACAAAACATCCCTCTGGTCCAGCGTCAATAATTGCTCGAGCGATGCCGTGGCGGCGGGATCCGACTGACTAAACAACACAGTCATGGCATCCAATTGTTCTTGTGATGGATCAGCAAAACAAGCCAGTGACAGATTAGGCAGGGTTTCGGCGCGGGCGGTTTTGATGGCCCCTATGATGCCTGCGAATTCTTCCGCATTTTGACCATGCGGGAAGCCATCTTGCGGCACCATGGTTGGTGTAGCGGCGCAAGTCAACGCCACACCGGCGCAGACATCTTGCAGAGTATTAGCTGCTTCAACAGCCACAGCGCCGCCTATAGACCAGCCACTCAGCACGACTTTTTTCAAGCCAAGCTCATGCGCCAACGCCACCACATCTGAGGCGATGCTCTCAATGCTGATGTCGTCGAAATTGGCGTCTGATTGACCACAGGCACGGTGGTCAAAAGCCACGACGCGATGACCAGCAGCGGTGAGCGCAGGCACAGTCTGGTCCCAGACGCGCAAATTAACACCCCACCCATGGATTAGTACCACTGCAGAGTCGCCTGATCCGCTATCCTCATAATAGATTTTGCTGCCGTTCTCGCGTGTCAAATGGCTCATGATGTCCTCCATAGGTGGCCGCTCACGACCAAATTTTTGCTACATTGCTTTTAAACAATAATATGATATGTAAAAGGTGTCAAAAAGACATTATATAATTTAGGTGGTATTTTTGGCGCCCATTCCTCCGCTTCTCACGGGCGGTGGGCGCGCTTGTTATTTGGGGGTTAGCGTGAACGGTTACGAAGTCAATTTCGGTATGGGTCAGATCATTCTTGAGAGGGCTCACTTGAATCCTTCGAATACAGCCCTCACTTTCAAAGAGCAAAGTACAGATTACGCAGCGTTTGCCGAGCGTATCCGTCGCGTGGCGAACGTGTTGCGCGGCAAGGGCATTAGCCGTGGTGACCGTGTCGGGCTGATTTCGCACAACCATCCAAGTTTTTTGGAAGTGCTTTATGCGTGCTCGTGTCTCGGGGCGATTTTTGTGCCGCTGAACTTCCGTTTGGCCTCTGCTGAGGTGGCGTTCATTGCCAAAGATGCCGGCGTCAAAGTGATTTTTGCCGACGATAATTGCTTACCGCTGATTGAAGCTGAGCGCGCGCAGCTGGCGTGCACTGATTTTATAGCCACCCAAACAGCGTCGGATAATTGGCAGCCTTATGACGGGCTGGTGGAGAACGCCGAGCCGCTTCAAACGGTGGAGCACATGCAAGCCGATGATGTGGCACTGATTATGTACACATCCGGGACCACCGGTTTGCCGAAGGGCGCCATGCTGACGCATGGCAATGTGTTTTGGAACGCGCTGAATGTCGCGTTTATGGGCCTGCGCATGCGCGGTGCCACCCTAACTTGTGCGCCGCTGTTTCATATTGGTGGGCTTAATGTGACCACTCATATTTCGCTGTCTTTCGGCGTCGAAGTGGTGCTGCATGAGAGCTTTGAGGCCGGTGCGGTGCTGGCCGATATTGAACGGTACAAAGTCTCGACCATGTTCGGCGCGCCGACTATGTTCTTGATGATGGCGCAGCATGACAATTTCGCGGCGGCCGATTTGAGCAGTATTATTTCTTTCAATGTCGGCTCGGCCCCTGTTCCTTTGTCGTTGCTGGAAGTCTATCACGGGCGCGGCATCCAAATGGAGCAGGGCTATGGCCTGACCGAAACCTCGCCTTATGTCAGCGTGCTTGGAGCTGAATTTGCCCTGAGTAAGCTGGGCTCGGCCGGCAATGGTTTGAGCTTTACTTCAATACGCATTGTCGATGAGGCCAATCAACCAGTCGCCATAGGCGAGCGCGGCGAGATTTGCATCAAAGGCCCGAACGTCATGCGCGGTTATTGGAATCGCCCCGATGCGACGGCAGCGGCGATTGATAAAGAGGGCTGGTTCCATAGTGGTGACATTGGCTATTTCGACGAGGACGGTTTCTTGTTCATTTGCGACCGCTTGAAAGACATGATAATTAGTGGCGGCGAGAATATTTTCCCCATCGAAGTGGAAAGCGTCATCCTCACGCATGCGGCGGTTAGCGAAGTGGCGGTGATCGGAATCCCTGACGATAAGTGGGGCGAGGCGGTGCTCGCGATTATCGTGCCGCGTGATGGCGCCAGCGTGACCGATGATGAGATTCTCGACCATTGCCGCCCCCAAATCGCTAAATATAAATTGCCCCGTGCAATTACCATTCGCAGCGAGCCTTTGCCGCTGTCAGGTGCTGGCAAAGTGCTGAAACGCAAATTGCGTACCCCTTATTGGGAAGGCGTGCGCTAACCGCGCTTGGGTTCGCTGTCGCTTGCTTCTAGCCGCTGCCAGGTTTTAGTATACTTCCGTGAGGTGAGTCAGTATGCAAAGTGTTTAATCTTTAAGCAGTTTTTAATGTATTTGCTCGATTTGATCACTCACTTTGAGACTTCAGAGGCGACGACTCCAAGGCAGTCGCTATCGGACTATACGATTGTGCTGAACAGCGCTATTATACTTTAGTCGTTTCTGCTGATCTCCCTAGGCCTCGCCGCCCTGGTGGCGACGGGATCACCGAGCTGGGGTGTCACCCGACGCACTAGATAGCTAAATCCATGATGCTCAACCATGAGGCATCATGAACAACCATAGGGAATGTACAACATGAGTGATGCGCTAACCTTTATCAGCGGCAAGAAAATGCCTAACCCTTTTATGTTAGCTCCGCTGACCAATATGCAAAGTAACGATGACGGTACTTTGTCCGAGGCCGAATATAAGTGGCTAACAATGCGTGCCATGGGCGGCTTTGGCCTGACAATGACTTGCGCCACTTTTGCCGAACAATCGGGCAAGGGTTTTGATGGCCAATTGGCGGCGGTGGATGACAGCCACATGGCAGGGCTAACACGCCTCGCGGAGGGGATTAAGCAATATGACAGTCTGGCTTATACGCAAATCATACATGGGGGCATGCGGACATTCAAAGAATTCACAGGCCAGCAACCAGTTGGACCATCGGCCAATGAGGAGTTCAAATCGCGGGCGATGACATTAGACGAGATTAAAGCCACTGAGAAAGCGTTCATCCATGCTGCGGTGATGTCTCAGAAGGCCGGATTTGATGGCATGGAAATACATGGCGCGCATGGCTACTTGCTTTGCCAGTTTCTGTCTTCTGAGATTAATAAGCGCGATGATGACTATGGCGGCTCGCTGGAAAACCGCACCCGTTTGATCGACGATATTATCACCGGTATTGGCGCCGCATGCGGGCCTGGCTTCAGTCTCGCCCTGCGCCTATCTCCTGATCGTTTTGGCATTGATATTGTCGAGATTGCTAGTTATTTTGAGAGACTGTGCGATGGCGGAGCCCTTGATTTTATTGATATGTCGCTATGGGACTCTTTCCAGAAGGTCGAAAGCGGGCCGTTCAAAGGCCAGCGTCTTGTCGATGTGTTTGCTGGTCTTGAGCGCCGACAAACCAAGCTGACTGTGGCCGGTAAGATCATGACGGGCGGCGAGGTGCAAGATGTGCTGGATTCTGGGGTCGATTTTGTGGCGCTTGGCCGCGCCGGTATTCTACATCATAATTGGCCGCAGAAATTTGCCGCCGACCAGAATTTCCAGAGCCTGCAACCACCTGCCTCGCGCGCTCACCTAGCAGCTGAGGGGCTAAGCGATGGATTCATCGACTATATGTCGACGTGGGAGGGATTTGTCGAAGAGGGTGGCTTGCAAAGGGTTTAATCTATAAACGGCTTTTGATTAATTTTGTTCGGTTTGCTCACTCACTTAGAGACTTCAAAGGCGACGATCCCAAGGAAAGCAATATCGGCCCATATGATCGTGCTTAACAGCGTTATTTTACTTCATGGCGTTCCCGTTGGCTCGTTAATGGATTAGTGTTGAGCGGCGGCGACTTCATCGAAGCGGTCGGCCTGCTGCATGGCAGCGACACGGCGCCCAATAATTGTTCTCGCGCTTTAAATATGAGCCTGAGGGTCAGCAACAATAGAGCTAACTTTGGCGGCGCCTAGTGGCAGCTGGCCTGGGCCTTAAGTATGCATCACGAATTCATCGACCAAACGGATATTTCCGACAGATGCGGCGCGGCGATGTTTGGCGATATTTTGGTATGCATTAGACGAAAACCAGCCAATGGCGGCGTCGCGTTGGGCGAAGCTCAAAATCACTGAGCGCGATGCGGTCCATTCGCCTTCCAGCATTTGCGGGTCTTCGTCGACGCTCACCAGCGTGCCGTTATGGGCATTTAGGATGTCGAAAAAATTGACTTCATATTTGCCATATTCCTCGCGGTCGTGAATGGTCAATTCGGCGATAATGTAAACGCTCATCGGATACCTCTGTTTTACTGTGGTTTATAAATCGCCATCCCAGGCGCTAATCGTGGTGCGGTGCAACAGCCGTGCGTGGCCATCATAGCCGCCGCTGGCGCGGTGAAGCAGCGAGCGGTTATCCCACATCACCAAGTCGCCTTTTTGCCATTGATGGCGGTAGACAAACTCGTCGCGGCCCTGCCATTCCTGCAATTCAATCAAGAGCGCCCAGCTTTCCTCGGCCTCCATGCCCTCAATGCCGATAATATAGCCAAAGGTTGAAAACAGCGCCGGTTCGCCGGTTTCGGGGTGAGGGCGAATAATCGGATGGCTCCATGTCTGCTTGGCGTCTTCTGACGGGCGAATATCCATAGAGCGGTCGCTGGCGGCGTCTTCATCGCCATAAGAGCCTTCTGGCGCATAGGCCAGCTGGGCCGAGTGAATGGCCATTTTGCCCTCTATTTTTGCGCGCAAGGCGTCTGGCATGTGCTGTAAGGCTTTGTGCTGGTCGGCAAATAGCGTGTCGCCACCGGTTGGCGGAATGGTGATGCCGTAAAGGCAGGTGCCGGCTGGTGGGCGTTCGAGGAAGCTCCAATCTGTATGCCAGTTTTCGGCAAAAATCGGCGCTTGCTCATTGGCTTCGCGTTTCACCGCGATAACATGCTCGCGTCCTTCAATCGGGGCGATAAATGGGTCGTCGCCAAACGCCCCAAAGCACAAGGAATAGCGTTCCAAATCATTATCGCTTAATTGCTGATCAGGAAAGCAAATCACATGGTGTTCGAGCCATGCGTTGCGGATTTCTTCAACCACCCCGTCATCAGGCGGCTTTGACAGGTCAACGCCGGTGATGCGGGCGCCACAGGCTTGTCCACTTTGTTGTATTGTTAATGCCAATTTGCCCTCCCTAAATGCAAAATTGATGGATTTAAGTGTGCCACCACACAGACAGCGGCGCAAGGCTGCTTGTCTATTTTGCCAGACCGACGCGCCATGCGCCGAGCTTCACCGAAGCGGCAATCACCGAGCCATAAAACACCAAGCCGATGGACATCACCCAGCTCAGATTTTGCGCCGTCAGCGCATCATAATGGAGCAGCAAAGTGCCGCCGAAAAAGGCGATGGAAAACCGCGTCACATTGCCAATGGCCGCCCACAACACCCGTCCGGTGCCTTGCGAGGCGAAATACAGGCACAGGCCAAGGCCCAAAAAGCCGTAAAAGGGCGCGACAATGCGCAAATATGTGCTGGCCGCTAACCGCGCGGCGAGATTATCGGTGAACAAATCGGTCAGAAGCGACGGGAATAAAGCGAAGAACATGCCGATGGTGCCGCTAATCGCAATCGCCACAGCAGCGCCAAACCAACCGATTTTATGCGCCCGATCAATTTGGCCAGCGCCATAATGGATGCCGATCATATTAATGCAGGCGGCGCCGACGCCGAATACCAGCGGAATCATGATGAATTCGAGACGCAGGCCGATGCCAAACCCGGCCAAGGCTTCCGGCCCAAGGCGGGCGGCAAAACCGGAAATCACAATATTCGTGCCAATCATACAAAATGAGGCGATGGAGGCGGTCAGGCCGATGCTAATGATTTCAACAAAATAACGCCGCTCTATCGGTGTGACGCGCAACCGGATTTGACGCGTGGCCCGCCTTAAATGGATGGCTTGCCCGATAGTGCTGACCCCATAAGCCAAGATGGCCGACCATGCGGCGCCGCCAATCCCCATGGCTTCTATCGGCCCAAGGCCGATGACCAGAACCATGCAGCTCACCACTTGCACGCTCGACGCCACAACCCCCCAAAAGGCGCTGGGTTTCATCTCGCCAAGGCCGCGCAAAATGGCGCCGAGAATATTCGACACCCAAATCGTGGCAACCCCGGCAAAGCAGATATTGGAATAGACGATGGCTTGCTCAAGAACCCCGTCGCGCGCCCCCAGCAGGGTGAAAATCGCTTCGCCGCCAAGCAGAAACAAAGCCGCAAAAAACCCTGAAAAACCAACTCCGACCAGCACGGCGTGAAAGGCAATTGCCTCAGCCGAGGCGCGGTCATTGGCGCCGGCATAGCGCGCCATCAGGCCAGACACCGCCCCGCCAATGGCCCCGGCAGACAGCGTGTTCATCATCAAGAAAAGCGGGAACACCAGCGCCAAACCAGCCAGCGGCACCACCCCATGCAGGCCAACAAAATAGGCTTCTGCCGAGATTGCCATCATATTGATGAACATGGCGATTGAATTGGGTGCCGCCAGATTAAACATGGTGCGGCCAATCGGGGCGCTCAAATGCGGGTGATCTGTGAGAGTGTCTGACATGTAAAAGCCCCGTGCGAAAAAACTACTAACGCACATCAACGCTGGGCGCTGCAAGACTGTAACGCCAGTGCTTAAAAATAGTCAAACCATGATCGATAAATCGGTTGAGGCAAGCGGCCATAAATGGATAATGAAGCAAGTTTAAAAAATCCATCACGGGAGGGAACGCAGATGCAAGATGTTGCAGATTATATGAGCCAGGCCAATAAATCGGCATGGGAGATTGAAGGGCTGGCAGAGGGCACACCTCTCCGCGACATTAAAAAAGTTGGCGTCATCGGCGCTGGCACGATGGGCGGCGGCATTTCGATGAATTTCGCAACCGCTGGTATGCCTGTGAAAATTGTCGAGACCAAAGCCGAGGCGCTGGAGCGCGGGCTGGGTGTCATCCAGAAAAACTATCAGCGCAGTGCCGATCGTGGCCGTTTTCCGCAAGAGGAAGTCGGCGCGCGCATGGCGCGGCTTGAAGGCACGTTGGACATGGAGGCGCTGGCCGATTGCGATTTGGTGATTGAGGCGGTGTTTGAAGATATGGATTTGAAAAAAACCATCTTCACCAAGCTCGACGAGATTTGCAAAGACGGCGCGATTCTCGCGACCAACACGTCAGCCTTGAATATTGATGAGATTGCCGCTGTCACTAAGCGTCCGCAGGATGTCATTGGCTTGCACTTTTTCTCGCCTGCCAATGTGATGAAATTGCTGGAAATCGTCCGCGCCGATGAAACCGCCGATGACGTGGTGGCGACGTCGATGGATTTGGCAAAGAAAATTGGCAAAATCGCCGCTTTGGTCGGGGTTTGCCAGGGCTTTGTCGGCAACCGTATTCTCGCCAGCCGCCAGCTTCAGGCGATGGATATGGTCAATCGCGGGGTCATGCCGTGGGATGTCGATGTGGCATTTAACGAGTTCGGTTTCAAAATGGGCCCGTTCCAAATGTCTGACCTTGCTGGCCTTGATCTGGGTTGGAAAAAAGGCGCAAAAACCGCCAGCCCGATCCGTGACGCATTGTGTGAGATGGATCGTCGCGGCCAAAAAACCGGCGCCGGATACTATGATTATGACGAGAATATGCAACGCACGCCATCCGATGTGACGGCCAAGGTGATTGCCGAGGTAACCGGTGTTGAGCCGGGCGCGTCGAGCTTGTCGTCGCAGGAGATTATCGAGATATGCATTTATCCGATGATTAACGAAGCGGTGAAAATCATGGAAGAAAACAAAGCCCAGCGGCCATCTGATGTCGACGTTATCTGGGCCTATGGGTATGGCTGGCCGGGCGATAAGGGCGGGCCGATGTTTTATGGCGACCAAGTCGGGGCCGATAAAATTCTCGCAAAAATGCAGCAATTGGGCGCCGATGATTCGCGCTTTGCACCGGCGGCACTGCTGGAAGAATTGGCCGCATCAGGCGGCAAATTCACCGAGATTAATACAGGCGGGCTGAAAACCGGCAACCGCTAACGCTGTGTCGGCAACACCTCAATCGTGTGCGGGCCAGCGATGACATCATCGCGGGTCAGTGCCACGCTGCGGAATTTTTCTGCCGCGAATAGGCCCGTTTGGTCGGCGTAATGCGGCGATTGGGGGCGGGTTGAGGCGGCCCCGAAATTATGCACTGAACCAGCGCTTTGAGCGCCGGTTTTGTCCCATTGCACATATAGCACCAGGCCATCGCCGGCGACGGCGCGCAAGCGCCCGTCTTCGTCGGGCAGGCCATAAATCGCCCGCAATGTATCCGGTCCACCGCCGAGCGGTATATCGACGGCACCTCGGCGCAACCGATTGACCTCAGACCATAAAGGGTCGAGGCGGCCATAGTGGTGCTGCAAATTCTGCAAGCAGTTATCATAGACCGGCGCAATATCGGGGGCCGGTTTGCCGGCTTGTTCGGCCTTCCATTCTTCCGACAGCAGGCACACAGCCAACGGCGCGGCGCGGTTGTTTTGTGCGGTTTGGCCCGACCAGCCTTTCAGCAGGGCTTGACCGGCGGCGTGCGGCGTGTCGGCGTCATATTGCTTGTCTTGAATGCGCTGCACATAGCGATAGGCGCGCGATGTCGGGTGGTAGGTTTTATCCCATTTGATGGCGAGAAAATCAGCCTCTGAGAGGCGCGGCTTTGCCGCCATCATCGCCAAGCCTTGATCGGCGCGGTTGGTCATCCGCGTCTGAAAGCCTAATTCCGGCTCGAAATTGTCGCGCTTCAGATTATCCGCCGAAGCGGTGACATTAAACGGCGTCTGATTGGTGCTCAGCAAATAGCCCGAGGCCGGATTGCTGATTTGCGGCATCTCGGCGAAAGAAATCTGCTGCTCCCAGATTAAATCGCTACGCCCACCCGGCAAATATTTCTGCCAATCCCAACCGGCGGTGCGCCGGGGTATTTTGCCATTATGCAGAAAATAAATATTCCCCATGCGGTCGGCATAGACGAAATTAAACGAGACGATGGCTTGCATCGCCATCGCCGCTTTGAACTCGTCGAGATTGCGCGCCTTGTTCATCGCCAGCCATTGGGCCGGTTGGCGCAGCTCATCCATACCGGCATAACGCAGGGCATAGACCCCGTGGCTGGTTTCAATGGCTGGCCCGTGACGGCTGGCCAAAACAGTGCGCGGTATCGGCAGATATAGATTACCAAGCAGTTTTAGCTTCAGCCAAATCAACCGCTTTTCAAGCGCCACAGAGGCGCCATCGAGCATGTAATGGTCGCTATTGTCAGGGTCGAGGGTGAGTTGGTAGGTATCGACCAAATCCGGTTTATTGACCGTCACCCCCCAGCCAATGTCGGGGTTGAAGCCTTTCGAGACAAATGGGCTGCCGGGAAATAAGCCGCCATGCATATCCCAGCCTTGTTGGCTTTTCACATGCGCCTCATACCACGCCACCGGCCCGTTGAGCGGCTGGTGCGAGTTGATCATGATGCGGGTCGCGCCATCGCTGGATTTGGCACCGTTCACGGCAAACGCATTGGAGCCGACGGGCAGGCCATGGGCGCCGATGGCACGGCTCAGCGGGCTATCGGCAGGCGGGTGCGCCAGCTCGCGTTGCGGGCTGTCGGCGAAAAGCTCTGTGACATGGCGCTCGAAGCCATAAAACAACAAATGTTGCAGCGAAAAGCCAGTGGCGACATCTTGCAGCGTCATCGGGAAATAGGCCGGGTCTATTTCGCCCGGATGTTGCGCAGCGTAATAATTGACGCCATCGGCATAGGCCTGCAAATGCGCCCGCAGCGCCGGGGTTAATTGGGTGTCGAGGTTTTGCGCGACATTGTCACGGACATTCAACCATTCGATGAGATAGTCAATCGGCAGGCCATCCAGCCCCAGTGATCGGCCCAATTGGCCGCGATAAAACGGTATCAGCCCTTGCATGGTCTCGAAATCATCTTGCGCGTGGGCATAGGCGACACCGAAGGCGACGTCTGCGTCACGGGCGCCGTAAATATGCGGCACGCCATAATCGTCGCGGATGATCTCGACGCGATATTGCGCGGCAATGGTCTTGGCTTGCGCGCTATCCCAGTGCCGCGCTTCCCATAAATGAATCGCAAGATTGGCCGAAGCACTGATTGCCACGACAATCAGTCCGGCCCGATACAGCCACCCGATAAAGCTTTTAGCCTTGCGCATGATGAACCCCCACCAGAGCTTTGGCCAGATTATACCAGCTGGCCTTACACACAATATGGGGCGCGCTTAAAGAATTGCCAAACAGCGGTCTAAAAGTTAGCATTCTTTCAACAAAAATCGGCTAAAGCGCGGCGCTGAAAGC
>JAHEIG010000051.1 GCA_024639515.1 Rhodobiaceae bacterium
GAGAAATGTCATCACCATGGTCACCGCCATCAGCGCAGGCCCAGCCAGGCTTTTGGGCGGCAGCAGGGCGGCATGTGCAGGCGTCGTTTGAGGCGTCGTTTGGGGTGCCGTTTTTGGGGGGTGGTTCTGGCTCATGTCACCACCTCATCGGCCACCGCGATGGGTGCCTCTGGGTGCGGCTCGGGCGTGTTGGCGATATGGCGGATATGTCCGTCTTCCAAATGCAAGCGCGGATGGGCAAATTGCGACCATAAGGTCTGGTCGTGTGTGGCCAGCAAAATTGTGGTGCCCATTTTATTCAACTCGTCGAGCAAGCGGATCAGGCGGATGCCCATTTCCGGATCGACATTGCCGGTCGGCTCATCGGCGATGATAATTTTCGGGCGGGTAATCACCGCGCGGGCAATCGCGGCGCGTTGTTTTTCGCCACCGGAAAGGGTTTCGGGCAGCGCATGAATATGCCCGCCAAGGCCAACCCAATCGAGCAATTCAATGACATTTTGCTGATAGCTTGCCTCCTTTTGGCCAGCCACCCGCAACGGCAATGTGACATTGTCGTAAATCGACAAATGGTCGATCAGCCGGAAGTCCTGAAACACCACACCGATTTGCCGCCGCGCTTTGGCCAATTGGCGGCGCGAGAGGGCGGCGACATCTTGGCCCATCAAATGCACCCGACCGGCACTGGCGCGGTGGGCGAGAAAAATCAGTTTCAGCAGCGAGGTTTTACCCGCACCAGACGGGCCGGTCAGAAAATGGAAAGAGCCTTCTGGCAGATGCAGATTGACGTCTTTCAGCACCTCTGGGCCTTTTTCATAGCTAAGGCTGACTTGGTCGAGCCGAATCATGCGGTGTTTCCCTCGTTTGAAACGCTAGTGTGCCAGATTTGCCAACAGAATACACCTGTTGAGACGCCGCTGACGGATGAAACAGGGTTTATTTATCTCGCCTATAATGCCGGCTATTAAGACAGCCAGTCGGGAACCGTTTCGCCGTCCAGCATGGCCTCATAATCGGGCCGCTGACGGACAATCTCGAAGCGTTCGCCATCGACCAATACTTCTGGTGCGGCAGGGCGGGTATTGTAGCTTGAGCCAAGCACCGCGCCATACGCCCCAACAGAGAACACAGCTAGCAACGCACCGCTTGGCATATCCGGCAGGGGCCGCGAGAGACCGAGAAAGTCGCCGCTTTCGCAAACCGGCCCGACGACATCCCAGTCAATGGTCTGGTCGCTGGTTGTCGTCTCAATCACCGGCGCAATATGATGATAAGCTCCATACAGGGTCGGGCGCAGCAATTCAGTCATGGCCGCGTCGACAATCATGAAGTTTTTTGCCTGTCCACGTTTGGAGCGAATAACCGAAGTCACCAGAACGCCCGCATTGGCGGCAATCAGGCGGCCCGGCTCGAGAATAATCTGACAGCCTTTATCGCCCAATATCTGCTCAATCATCTGCGCATATGCCACCGGATCAGGCGGTGTTTCATTATTGTTTTCATATGGCACGCCAAGCCCGCCGCCTAAATCAAGGCGGGTAATGTTGTGACCATTGGCCCGCAACCTGTCCAACAGTTCGGCGGTTTTTTCAAAGGCGGCGCGGAACGGGGCCAAATCAGTAATCTGACTGCCGATGTGAATATCAATGCCATTGGCCTCAATGCCGTCTAAAGCGGCGGCGTGGGCATAGGCGGCTTCGGCGTCTTCCCAAGCAATGCCGAATTTGTTCTCGGCTTTACCGGTGGAGATTTTCTCATGCGTGCCGGCGTCAATGTCTGGGTTGACCCGCAAGGCAATGCGCGCGGTGGCGCCGATATCTTGCGCGACACTGGCCAGCATGTCGATTTCGCTGAGGCTTTCGACGTTGAATTGGGCGATACCCGCGTGCAAGGCGGCGCGCATTTCGGGGGCGGTTTTGCCAACCCCAGAAAAGACGATTTTCTCGGCTGGAATACCGGCTTTCATGGCCCGTATCAGCTCGCCTTGCGAAACAATGTCGGCGCCAGCCCCTTGCGCGGCCAATGTCGCCACCACGCCAATATTCGAATTGGCTTTCACCGAATAGCAAATCAGCGTGTCTGGCAGGCCAGCCTGCGCCAAGGCATCGGCCAGCACCGCGTAATGGCGGCGCAAAGTGGCGCTGCTATAGCAATAGAACGGGGTGCCGACTTGCGCGGCAATTTCCGAGATATCTACATTTTCCGCAAACAGGTCGCCATCACGATACTCAAAGTGATCCATGCGATGCCCCCATGGTCTCAGTTTCAGCAACCGGCAGGCTTAACGGCCCGCGTTTCCCACAAGCAGAAAGCGCCAGCGTCAGCACCAGCAAGGCGGTGAGCATGATTAGGCCGCGTCGTGTTATTGTCATCAGGCGTCTCCCATGTCGGCCAGTTGCGCCGTCCACACGGCCACTGCCGCGCGCACATTATCGGGTGCCGTGCCGCCATGGCTGGTGCGGCTGGCAACCGAGTTTTCGACACTCAATACAGTGAACACATCTTCGGTGATGCGGGCGTCGGCTTGCTGCATTTGCGCAAGGCTCAAAGCCGCCAGCTCGGTGCCCTCGGCTTCGGCCAGCGCCACCAAGGCACCGGTCACATGATGCGCGTCACGGAATGGCAGGCCAGCTTCGCGCACCAGCCAGTCGGCCAAATCAGTGGCGGTTGAAAACCCACGCCCTGCCGCTTCACGCATGGCGTCGGCATTAATTGTCATGGTCTCCATCATGCCGGTCATCGCGGCGAGACACAGCGATAGGCTGTCGAGCGCGTTAAACGTGCCCTCTTTGTCTTCCTGCATGTCTTTTGAGTAAGCCAGCGGCAGACCCTTCATGACAATCAGCAAACCGTTTAGCGCGCCGATAATCCGGCCTGATTTTGCCCGCACTAATTCGGCGGCATCGGGATTACGCTTCTGCGGCATAATCGACGATCCGGTGGAATAAGCATCCGGCAAATTAAAGAAGCCGAAACCGGGTGAGGCAAACACCACAATTTCTTCGGCCAGCCGTGACAAATGAGTGGCGCAAATCGCTGCCGCTGACATTGTTTCCAGCGCGAAATCACGGGCCGACACGCTATCCATCGAATTGGCGGTGGGCCGGTCAAAACCCAGCGCTTCGGCGGTTTGGTGCCGGTCAATCGGGAACCCCGTACCGGCCAGCGCAGCCGCACCCAGCGGGCTTTCATTCAGCCGCTTACGCGCATCCACAAGGCGTCCGTGGTCGCGTGACAGCATTTCGACATAGGCCAGCAAATGATGACCAAAAGTCACCGGCTGGGCCGATTGCAAATGCGTAAAGCCGGGCATAATAGTGTCGGCATGGGTCTCGGCTTTGGCCACCAAGGCACCAATGAGCGCAACAATCTGGCCGCTCAAATGGTCGATGGTGTCGCGGACATATAGCCGGAAGTCGGTGGCCACCTGATCATTGCGTGAGCGCGCCGTATGCAAGCGACCAGCGGTTGGGCCAATCAGCTCGGCCAGGCGCGCTTCGATATTCATGTGAATATCTTCCAGCGCCCGTGAAAAGGTGAAATTGCCGGCTTCGATATCGGCCAAAATTGTTTTCAGGCCGTTGCAAATCTCGTCGGCGTCTTGTTGAGAGATAATCTGATTATCTGCCAGCATGGCGCAATGAGCCAGCGATCCCCGAATGTCCTGCGCAAATAGGCGTTGGTCAAATCCGATGGATGCGTTAATTTCTTCCATTATGTCGTCGGGACCACCGCCAAAGCGGCCGCCCCACATGCGATTGCTCATTTCTAACTCCGCCAGCAGGAACTCATGCCTAACAGATTGCACCGAATCGTCAGCCAAATAAAGACACGTCGCCTCATCATCCTACTGTTGTTGATGGGGGGCGCAATGACCCTATACCTGAACGGGGGCGGGGAAAGCAACCCAGCAAACCGACAAAATCAAACCGCCGCGCCAAGCGCGACGGCTGATGCGATGAAAAATTTCGTCACCCATGCACAAGCACGACCTGTCGCGCCGCTTTCTTTCGAGCTGGAAAATGGCGACATGGCCGGATTAGAGGCATTTCGCGGCGAGATATTAGTGGTCAACTTCTGGGCCACATGGTGCGCCCCGTGCCGCAAGGAAATGCCGCAATTAGAGGCGCTGCAGGCGCATTTCGCCGGTCAGGATGTGCGGGTCATCGCGCTGTCGCTGGATCGCGGCAAACGCGACAAACCGCTACGGTTTTTGAAAGAACTGGGCGTCTCACAACTGACCTTCGCCCATGATGGCAGTTATACGTCAGGTCTGGCGGTTGGGCTTATTGGTCTGCCGACGACCCTGCTGATTGACCGTGACGGCAATGAAATTGGCCGCCTCGCCGGAGAAGCAGACTGGAACAGCCCAGCCACGCACCGGCTGGTTGAAGCGGCACTGGCAGATCAGTAGTTAATTTTTAAGCGATTAGCGGTCTTTATTAGCGGCTCGGCACTGGCGTGTCGCCACTATAATCGTAAAAGCCACGACCGGCTTTGCGGCCCAGCCATCCGGCTTCGACATATTTGACCAGCAATGGGCATGGGCGATATTTGCTATCGCCGAGGCCATCATACAGCACTTGCATAATGCTCAGGCAGGTATCGAGACCGATAAAGTCTGCTAGTTCCAGCGGCCCCATGCGGTGATTGGCACCAAGCCGCAAGGCTTTGTCGATGCTGGCCACACTGCCGACGCCTTCATATAGGGCATAGACGGCTTCGTTAATCATCGGCAGCAGAATACGGTTGACGATAAAGGCCGGGAAATCTTCAGCCAGACATGAGGTCTTATTCAGCGAATCGACAATGGCGACAGTTTTTTCATAAGTGTCGTCATCTGTAGCAATGCCGCGAATAATCTCGACCAATTCCATCACCGGCACCGGATTCATGAAATGCATGCCGATGAATTTTTCTGGTCGGTCGGTTGAGGCCGCCAGTCGGGTGATGGAGATGGACGAGGTATTCGAGGCGATAATCGCATCCGGTGACAGCACGGCTGAGACTTCGCGTAAAATGCTGATTTTCACGTCTTCGTTTTCGCTGGCCGCTTCGATGACAAAATCGGCATCTGCCATGGTCGTCAAATTAGCCGCAGCGACCAGATTGGCGGTGGCAGACGCGCTGGCCGCCTCGTCAATCCGCTCAGAGGCAACTTGGCGGGCTAGATTGCCATTAATCGTGGCAAAGCCCGCCTCAATACGCTCTTGCGAGATATCGTTCAGTAGAACTTTATATCCGGCGAGGGCAAATACTTGAGCGATACCGCTGCCCATTTGCCCCGCGCCGATAATGCCTACTGTTTGTTGCATCGTGTTGCTTTCTCAAGCGCGCCTTACAGGCCCACTTTGCCCAATTCTTCTTCAAGCTCTGGCACGGCGGTGAACAAGTCGGCCACCAGACCATAGTCAGCAACTTGGAAGATCGGGGCTTCTTCGTCTTTGTTAATGGCGACGATGACTTTCGAGTCTTTCATACCAGCCAAATGCTGAATGGCGCCGGAAATACCGACAGCGATATAAAGCTCAGGCGCCACAACTTTACCGGTCTGACCGACCTGATAATCATTCGGCACAAAGCCAGCATCCACCGCAGCACGAGAGGCGCCAACAGCGGCTCCCAATTTGTCGGCGATTTTTTCCAGCATTGGGAAGTTTTCACCTGACTGCATGCCACGGCCACCTGAAACAACCACTTTGGCGCCGGTCAATTCTGGACGATCTGATTTGGTCAACTCTTCGCTGACAAATTCGGACACGCCTGGATTGTCGCTTGCGCCAATGGCGTCGACGCCTGCGCTACCGGTCAGGGCAGCAGCGGCAAACGCTGTTGGGCGAATGGTCACGGCTTTTTTGGCTTCGCTGACGCGCACTGTCTGAATGGCGTTACCGGCATATATCGGACGCTCAAACGTGTTGGCGTCAAGAACCGCAGTCACATCAGAGATTTGTGAGCAGTCCAGCAGCGCTGCAATGCGTGGCATGAAGTTTTTGCCATTGGTCGAGGCCGGTGTGGCGATTGTCGCATAGCCATCGGCAAGGCCAACAACCAGAGCAGACATTGGCTCAGCCAGATGTTTTTCGTACTGGGCGTCGTCGGCCAGCAGCACTTTTGCAACGCCGTCGAGCTTGGCGGCTTCATCAGCCACGCCAGCGCAACCAGCACCAGCAACCAGAACATGCAACTCGCCGCCCATTTGGGCCGCAGCCGTGGCAGATTTCACGGTTGATTCAGAAAGATTTTGATTATTGTGTTCAGCAATTAGCAGCGTATTCATTATATAACTCCTGCTTCGTTTTTCAGCTTGTCGACAAGCTCGTTAACAGATTCAACCACGATACCGGCTTCGCGCACGGGCGGCTCGGTGACTTTTACAATTTCGAGGCGTGGTGCCGCATCAGCGCTGTAATCAGCGACTGTTTTCTCATCAATCGGCTTCTTCTTAGCTTTCATGATGTTTGGCAGTGACGCATAGCGTGGCTCATTGAGGCGCAGGTCAGCGGTGACAATCGCTGGCATCGCCAGTTTGATTGTTTGCAGGCCGCCGTCGATTTCGCGGGTGACGTTCAAGCTGTCGCCATCAAGTGAAATCTCTGAGGCGAATGTGCCCTGTGACCAACCCAATAGAGCGGCCAGCATTTGGCCGGTTTGGTTGTTGTCGCCGTCAATGGCTTGCTTGCCGAGGATCACCATATCTGGCTTCTCTTCTTCAACCACGCCTTTGAGGATTTTGGCCAGACCGAGCGGTTCCATCTCATCGTCTGTTTGCACCAGAATACCGCGATCAGCGCCCATAGCGAGGGCTGTGCGGATGGTTTCTTGGGCTTGTGTTGGGCCAACTGAAACGACAACCACTTCGGTTGCGGTGCCGGCTTCTTGCAAGCGCACGGCTTCTTCGATAGCGATTTCGCAGAACGGGTTCATTGACATTTTGACGTTAGCCAAATCGACGCCAGTTTGGTCAGGTTTAACGCGAATCTTCACGTTGTAATCAACCACCCGTTTGACGGGAACTAGAATTTTCATAAGACATTCTCCATGGTGAAGCGCAATCCAAGCGCTTTAGGAAGAAACACTTAAAACTTCGCTCATAATAAGTCAATTATCGAACGCACACGCCTATGCGTCAAAGTGCCCCCCAAAAACTGCGTAAAAGGCACGCAAATGCAACAAATTATACCGAAAACAAGGGGCCTTAGCGGTTTGCGCCAGGCACCCATAGAACATCGCCTTGGCCTTTATCATTGGCCAAGCGCGCCACCACGAACAATAAGTCGGACGCGCGGTTGATATATTGGCAGGCGGCGGGGTTAAAGCCCTCATCCGCCTTGTCGTCTTGCGCTTGCTCAATCGCCAGACTCAAATGCCGCTCAGCCCGCCGCATAATGGTGCGGGCGAGATGCAATTGCGCCGCTGCCGCCGCGCCACCGGGCAGCACGAAACTATTGAGCGGTTCAAGCTGGGTGTTGATTTCGTCAATCTCATTTTCCAGCCGTGTCACTTGCTCAGGTTGAATCCGCAGGGCTTTGTCGTCGCCCGTGTTTGGCGTCGCCAAATCGGCGCCGAGGTCAAACAGGTCATTTTGCAGGCGCTGTAATATCGCATCAAGGGCGGCGTCGTCTTGCGTGTGCAGGCGGGCAATGCCAATTGCCGCATTGGCCTCATCGACATCGCCATAACAGGCAATGCGCGCATCATGTTTGGGACGGCGCGAGCCATCGGCCAGCATGGTGGTGCCGTTATCGCCGGTGCGGGTGTAAATTTTTGTGAGTTTGACCATCAGGCAACCCCGTTAGGTTTAACGTTCTAGCTAAACTAAACGCCTAGCTGGAGGAAATGTAAAGGGTCAGCATGACCAGCACAATGGTGACGAATTGCAAGCCGACCCGCCAGCGCATCAATGATTGCGAGGTGCTGGCACTGCCGCCGCGCAACATATTATACAGCCCGGCCAACAGCACGAGGGCCACAGCAACCAGCCCGACGGGCACTAGATAAGCTACAAAATTTGCCATGAAAACTCCTCGTCTTTAATCAGCGTTTTTAATCAGCGTCTTTAGTCAGCGTTTATAATCCACTGTCTCGTCAGAGATAGGGCTAATCGGTGAGGCGGCGAGCAATAATATCGGCTTGAATTTCTGCCGCCCCTTCAAAAATGTTCAAAATGCGGGCGTCACATAATACCCGACTAATCGGATATTCCAGCGCAAAGCCGT